>JAQCJC010000004.1 GCA_027593245.1 Bacteroidota bacterium
ATCCATTGTATGGCGTCTTACCATGCCGATGATGCAAAATTTTGTCACAAATGTGGTCAGGAACTCAATTATGAATAAAACGCTTATTTCTATTGTTGGACCAACTGGTATTGGAAAAACAAGTTTGAGCATCAAACTAGCTACTCATTTTCAAACCGAAATCATTTCGGCAGATTCAAGGCAGTTTTTTAAAGAAATTCCCATCGGTACCGCTGCCCCCTCAGAAGCAGAACAAAAAGCAGTTCCACACCATTTTATTCACCACAAATCAATTACTGAACCATATAGTGTGGGCGATTTTGAACGAGAGGCCATCAATTGTATTGCTACCATTCATAAACAGAAACCAATGGTAGTGATGGTTGGTGGCTCTGGCTTATATGTACAGGCTGTTATTGATGGATTAGATTATTTTCCAGATGTGAATCAAAGTGTTCGAGAAGAATTAAATTCACATCTAAAATCTAAAGGATTATCGTCACTTCAAAAGGAATTAAAAGATCAAGACCCTAACGCATATGCGATGATGGATGTCGAAAACCCTCATCGAGTCATACGTGCATTAGAAATTTGTAGAGGTACTGGAAAACCCTACAGTAGCTTTTTGGGTAAAGAAAAAAACAAACGTCAATTCAAAACCATTCAAATTGGTTTGACAGCAGAACGCTCCGTAGTTTATGAGCGAATCAATCAACGCGTCGATGAAATGATGGCACATGGACTTTTGGAAGAAGTTAAATCTGTAGTTCAGCATCGACAGTTAAATGCACTGAACACTGTTGGCTACAAAGAACTATTTCGATATCTGGACGGTAACTGTACTCTTGAGTTTGCCATAGAAGAAATCAAAAAAAACTCAAGGCGATTTGCCAAAAGGCAATTCACATGGTTTCAAAAACAAAACCTTATCAAGTGGTTTGACCACAATACGCCTTTGGAAGAAATTATCTTTTACATCAAATCGGCGTTGTAGTTCTATTTTTTAGGGGTTAATGACCAAACGAAACCCTTCTCCATGGATGTTTAGGATTTCAACTTTTGGATCAAGTTTTAGATACTTTCTGAGTTTAGCAATGTAAACATCCATACTTCTCGAAGTAAAATAATTATCGTCACGCCAAATTTTGGTCAATGCAATTTCCCTCGGCATAAGATCATTAATGTGTAATGCCAACAGACGTAATAATTCATTTTCTTTTGGAGAAAGTTTAATTTGTGTATCCCCATTGTGCGTCAAAAATCTAAGTTTTGAGTTCAACTTAAAGCTCCCAATCTCGAACTCAAATTGTTTACTATCGGCAACGCTTTCAACGTTTTTGCGTTGGATGATGGCTTGGATCTTTAGCAATAGAACTTCACTATCAAATGGTTTGTTCAAATAATCGTCTGCACCGACTTTATAACCTTTAAGGACATCTTCCTTAAGGGCTTTTGCGGTCAAGAAAATTATAGGCACATCTTTGTCTTTTTCTCTAATCTCTTGTGCTAAGGTAAAACCGTCTTTATAGGGCATCATCACATCTAAGATGCAAAGATGAAAGTCCGATTTTTTAAATTTTTCATAACCTTCCATTCCATTTTTTGCTAGCACAACATCGTAGTTGTGAATGGTCAGGTATTCCTTGAGGACGGTTCCAAAATTTGGATCGTCTTCAACTAGTAAAATGCGTTTTGTGTTTTCTTCCATGACTTTATGCAATTAGTGGTAATTTTATGATAAAGGTACTACCTTTTCCTTTTTCACTTTCAACAGTGACTATTCCTTGATGATTTTCTACAATCCTTTTGACGTTAGCCAATCCTAGACCATGCCCTTTGACATTGTGCACATCACCTGTGTGTTCTCTGTAAAACTCTTCAAAAATACGCTTCTGGACGGCTTTACTCATACCAATACCTTGGTCTTTGACAAGCATTATAATATTGTTGCCTACGTTTTCTGTGGTAATGTCAATTTTTGGAGGACCATCGGTATATTTTACAGCATTGTCTAAAATATTGACAATGACGTTGGTAAAATAAGTGCTGTTGGCCAAAATAGATGATTTGGAGGCCTTAAAATGTGTTTTTATGTAACCTTTTCTATCTTTGACAATCAATTCAACATGAGTGATGGCATCAAGAATAAGGTCATGTAATTTTAAACGGTCTTTACTAATGATTAATTGTTTCTTTTGCAATTGAGAAATACGCAATACATTTTCAACCTGAGCATTCATCCGCTTGTTTTCTTCTTTGATCATTGATAAATAATTCTTGACTTTATCGGCATATTGGAAAATTTTTGGATTTCTTATGGCATCTAAAGCAAGATTAATTGTCGCAATTGGAGTTTTAAACTCATGCGTCATGTTATTGATGAAATCCGATTTCATTTGCGATATTTTACGCTGTTGAATAAGTTGATACAAAGCACTTGTGTAGGCAACAATAATAATGACGGTAAACAAAATCGACAGCGATGTCATCCCAATGATGGAGGACATGATAAAGCGTTTTCTTTTTGGAAAATTAATAAACAAACCATAGTCACTTTCTCCATTTTCATCCATAAAAATTGGAACGCCAATGGTGGGCACTAGAGTGGCTTCAAAATTAGCCGATTGAAGACTGGTGGGCGTGTTATTTTCTAAAATTGCAAATTCATAAGCAATATCAATATTGTTTTCTTTAAATTTTTGATTCAATAAACGTTTGATTGTCGCCATAGAAACACGTTCTTCAATGGGCGTATTTCGGATTTCGGCTTTGTATTGCGCTTCAAAGGCGGCTTTTTGAAGACGATCCATATTGAGTACTTTGGTCAAAGCGTACTCGAAATTAGGTAGACCCTGCCCATCAATCCCCGAAGTAGTATAGGTTTCTTGAGTAGTTTTGCCTTTTATTTTCTTAAAATTTAAACTGTCTGATCCGTTGTCTTGAAGCACCGGTATAGTGTAATTTTCTTCCTTTACGCCAGTGTCATAAATAATAATTTGGTTAGCAACTTTATTCTCTCTATAAACTCTAATACTCCGAATGGTACTAGTATCTGGCTCTTTCCCTCTAGCAATTAGCGCGTTTAGTGCATTGACATATTTGTTATACTCTATTTCGGAAACTTGGTTGGAGGTATAACTCAGTACCTTTTTGACATTAAACGCAAATTGATCTTCTTTCGTTTCTAATGAATAATTGATATAATAGGCCTGTACAAAGATGATTCCAATCAGCGAAAGGCTCATCAGTATGACCAAGATCGAAAACAGCTTATTATTCATGAGGTAAAGCTACATTTTTTAAGAATGCTTTAAGTTACTTTTAACGAATTATTAACCAAAGTGTTAAAATTTATAAATTAAGATATTTTTTTAAGAATTTTTTTATTGATATTCTCCACTTCTATAATCGTTTGTTGGACATCCAGATTGTGTATTACAAAATCGGATTTTTGGATTTTTTTGTCCTCATCCCACTGATTGTTCATGACCGAAAGGACCTCATTTGCGGTTTTGTGATCTCTTTGCATAGCACGTTCTAGACGCATCGTCTTGGGCGCTGTTACAGTAAGAATAAAATCAAATTGATCTTCCATTTCTAATTCAAATAAAACAGCCACTTCTTTTAGCACATAGGGGTGGGTTTGTTTTGATAACCAAGATGCAAAATGCGTTGCAACTTCAGGATGAATGATTTGATTGAGCGCGTTGAGTTTTTTTTTGTTTGTAAAAACTAACTGAGCAATAAATGACCGATTCAATACCTCGTTACTGTAGGCCTCTGCACCAAACAGTTTGATAATCTTTTCCCTAATTTTTGGAGATGTATTCATCATTTTTTTGGCTTCCTCGTCCGCATAATAAACGGGGACTCCGAGTTCACAAAACATTTTTGCTACAGTGGTCTTACCACTTCCAATACCGCCAGTAAGTCCTAAAATTTTAGTCATTTTTTTTGTGTGATTATATATTCTAGACGATGGAGTTGTAGCTCAGCAGTTTTGACGGTTTTTGGATAGGACACTAATTTGGGGATCATAAAGTTTGATGAAAAATCAAGTGTATTAAAATCACATTCTATACGAAAATCGTCAGCAGTAATAGCATCGTATGTGCTTAAGCTGGTATAGTAAACTACAGGTATTTCTTTCGGGAAAATAGATACCACCAAGCCCTCGGGTAAATTTACCAGTTCTACAGGAACAGAGACCGTTCCTTCGGTAAATTTGTCCACCTCACCAAAAATATGCGCCGTCGTGGTCGAAAATTTTAAAAATGAAGGGGATTCTGAAATTGCTAAATCTAAAACTACATCAATATTGGTTTTTACAGCATTTAATAGCATTGGTTCTGTAGAGACTTCATCAATTGTTTTTAAATTTTCCTCTGGTCCCACTATTGTAATAGAATCAGGAACGGATCTTAAGGGCGTTTTTAAATCGTATCCAACAATAAATTGCGGTTGTACATTAATGACCACTGGAACCCTCTTAGCAAATTGTGTAGCATAGGCAAAAGTTAAGTTGGCTGGACGTACATTTTCAATGATTGTTTTGGAGTTAAAAATTTGATTTAGTTCTAAGCGATGCGCGCTTTCGTTCCAATGGTATACTTTATCATCTTTTTGGAGTTTCGAAAAATTGATATTCAATTTAAACTTTTGAAAGGCAAATTTTAACATATTAAATCCGCTGGTAGTGATGGTGACCTCCAGCGCAGGTAATTCTTTTTCTGTGAGTAAAACTCGTGTAGGCAATTGAGTCGGTACAAGTTTAAATTGTAAGGTATGCGTGATGGGGTTAGATAATTTTGAAAGCATTGAAATCAAGAAGGCCAATAATAAAAACAACAAAAAGACATTGAGTCGTTTTGCACGAATTTTTTGCCGTAAATATTCAATTACTTTTTTCATCAAGAAATTTTAAAAAATAAGACATTCAGAGGAGATAGCGCTGTTTTTCGTGAAAAAATGAGTTTTGTTTTAGCTTTTAAAAATCCCCAACCATATCCAGAAAATTGAATCAAAATGGCGGGGATACTCAACAACGCAGCAACAACATCTAAGGTGGTTTGAAAAGCCAAAATAACAGCTAGGAGAAAATAAGCACCATAGAGATAAACTGCCCAAAAAACATCAAAAAACAAAAGCAATAGACTGATGAAAAATCCCAACATAAAAAATGTAGGAAACCAGTAGGTCCATTTTTTTGAATGGGGATGCCATTTGTTAAGAATAGGACGCACTTGACCAAACTTATACACTTGAACAAAAAAGCGCTCCAAAGAAACACGGCGTTTGTGGTAGACAAAGGCCTCTGGAATAAGACAGATTCTGTACCCCATCGCTTTGAGTCGAATGGATAAATCAGGATCTTCACCAGGGTGAATTGCCCCAAATCCACCAGAGGCACAAAAGGCCTCTTTGGATAGTCCCATATTAAAACTTCGGGGTTCGTAGCCCTCAATTTCTTTGCTTCCTCCTCGAATACCCCCGGTGGTGAGCATTGAAGTCATGGAAAAATTTATGGCTTTTTGCAACTCCGTAAAATTATCTTGTGCAGCATCTGGACCACCAAAACAATCCACATAAGTGGTGTTTAAAAAGGATATAACTTCTGTTAAATACTGTTTTGGCAAGATACAATCGGAGTCCAAAATGATAAAATAATTGCCTTTGGCGCGTTCCATACCGTAATTTCTGGAATGTCCTGGTCCAGTATTGTCTTTAAAATAATAACTGATATTGAGCTGATCGGAAAAATGCTCCGTAATCAAACGGGCATCTAAGGTAGAGCCATCTTCTACAATCACCACCTCAAAAGTTTTGGGTACCTCCAATGTACAAAAACTTTCTAAAAGCTCACGTATTTCTTCGGGGCGGTTGTAGACAGGCACGATAAAAGAAAAATCACTGGCGATCATAGTCACAAATTTACACAATGCAAATGAATTATTCGTTTTAAAAATAAGCCATAAAAAAACTCCGCCGAAGCGGAGTTTTTATGTAGGATTCGAAAAAAATTATTTTTTCAAGACACGTACGGTTTCAACACGGTTTCCAATAGAAACTTGTACAAAGTAAGCGCCCGTCTGCATCGCAGATAAATCTACTGTACAGTCTAAAGAATTCGGGTTCTGACGCAATACCATCTGACCCAACATGTTAAAGACTTTTACATCTTCTACATTGTTTTGAGCTTTAATGGTTAAAACATCATTCACCGGATTCGGGAAGTAATTGAATAAAGTCATTGATTCATTATCAATTCCTAATGTAGCATCCACTACAACATTATCGATGTAAAGGACCCATTGATTGGTATCAGTAGCGTGAATAGCAACTCTGACATCCTGACCTTCATAATCTGATAAATCGTAACTGAAAGTTTCGAACTCAACACCAGTAGCATTAATTTGGGAAGCAAGCGTTCCTAACATCGTGCCTAGGTCTACAGACAACACCTGAACATTAAATAATTCAGGGAAACTTGCTGATTGATTTCTTGCATCGAATGTAAATCTATCAGACGTACCATCAATGACGCTGAATGCTGGAGAGATTAAATAATCGTCGTGTGCTGTTGTACTATACTGGATTCCAAATGAAAAAGCTCCTCCACCATCTGTAGAGTTGTTAAAGAGTCCCCATCCATTTGGATCTCCTTGGTTAACAACTAACCAGCATAATGTATCAGTTTCAAAGTCGTTAGACCAAGCTCCAGAGAATACACCGCAAGCGGTATAGAACGTAAATGGACCAGCCCAACCTGAAGTATCTCCACCACAATCAGCTTGTACGTAGAAATCATATCCTGTTTGGTTTGGAGTTAACCCACTTAAGGAGTAAGCTGGAGATGTTGTGGCACCTGATGTACCTTCTCCTAAAATAAATCCTGTTGTTCCCCACTCGATGTTCCAAGCAGTTTCTGTACCTCCCGCAGTCCAGTCAATTTCAGCCGATGTGGTAGTCACATCAGAGGCTGTAATAGCTGTTGGGTCCAAACAAGATGGTGCTTCAGCTACCGTTAAATTATCGATGTGTGGATTTGAAGTTCCCCACACACTAGTTCCTCTGAATCCAATCTGAACGGTTTGACCAGCGTAAACCGGTAAGTCAACTGTAATTGTTGTCCATGGCGTAACAGAGGCAGCAGTAGTATATACTACAACTGGTCCGCTACCATTGTCAACCAATACCTCAACAATATCAGACCCGCCAGCATCATAATAATCGAAAGTCAATCGAGCGATTGTTAAAACACTCAAATCTAAATTTGGTGACATTAAATCAGATGTTGAACCTGAAGAGTAGTCGTAATCATTGAAGAAAACTGCACTTGAACCTTCAGTTACAGATCCTGGCCCATAGTCGTCACCTGCATCTAGAGCCCAAGCTGCAGACGCATCTGAGTTGGTCCAACAGTCTAGTGTCTCAAATCCATGGGTGTATGGGAATGAAGTGACTGTATCACATAGCGTTGTGATTGTTAACGGTCCAACCCAATCTGAAACACCATTACCTTCACCAGAACAGTCTGTTTGAACGTACACATCGTAAGACGTGTTAGCAGAAAGACTTGCAAGGGTATAAGACGCAGAAGTTGATGTATCTGAAACTCCTGTGCCAAGTGTAAATCCATCTGCACCGTACTCGACGTTGAAGTTACTTGCATCTGAAGTCCAAGAAATATCTGCAGAAGTTGTTGTGATATTTGACGCCACTAACGTAATAGGAGCAACACAATCAGGAACAAATAGAGCAGGAGTACAGAAATCGTCCACGTACATGTAGTACAAGTAGTTACTGTAATAGTGGATAGCTACGTATGTTGTACCAACAGGTAAATCTGTTTTCACATACTGGGCTTCAGTAGTTGTAGAAATCAGTTCATCGGACCAAGTAAAGTCTGTTGAAACATCATTACCAGTAGTCGACCAACCCACTTTGAATGTCTCATCTCCAAAAGTGCTAGAGGCTTTGTGATAAAAGCTAATAGTTTGATCTCCAGCAGTTGTAACGAGCTGTGGCGTAACTGCATACTGGTCATATGTTGAAGCAGAAGAGTAAGAACTAAATCTTAAACTGTTAGAACCTGTTACAGCATAACTTGTTGACTGAGTTATACTATTTGAAGTGTTGCTAGAAGTCAGTGTCCAATCTAAAGGTGGAAAACTTTCAAAGCTTTCTAAGTTGGTACAAGTAAGTGGCGTTGAAACATTTACTGTTCTGGTTACTTGAGTCGCTTCGTTACCAGCTGCATCAGAAACGTCATAAGTAACAGTATATGATCCGTCCACTGAAGTGTCAACAGCTGAGCTGTCAATTACAATGTTAGCGGAAATATCTCCGTCAACGTCGTCAGTAGCAGTAGCACCAAGCTCAGTGTATGCATCACCATTGTTGATTTCTTGTGGGTTGTCACCAATTAAATCAATTACAGGTGCAGTTGTATCTAAAGCACAAGTACTTGCTGCTTCACAAGATCCAAAACAATAGGAGTATGTAGTTGCTTCAGTGACTAGAGCTAGAGGACGGTCATTGTATTGTCCTTCTGTACAATCTCCAGCGAAATTCTCTGACGTTGAATAAGACCAGTGGTTTTCAGGGTCAATTGCAAATTTGAAACCACCAGCAGTTCCTTCTGGAATACTTAATGTTCTTGCATATATTCCATCCCCATCAGCATCAAATAACTCAAAAGTTTTAGCTCCGTTGAATACTCCTCCACCTAAAAATACTCCAGAATTAACAGTCTCGTTTGCTGTACCTACTTCAAATGTAACATCGTATCTATTCACCGGAGTAGTACATGATGTTTCACATGTTGCGAAACAAAATGAGATTGTAGTATCTTCAGTTATAGGACCAAAATATCTATCATTCCAAGGACCATAAGCACAAGATAATCCTGTGATATTCTCTTTAGTTCCCCAATCTCCACCATCAAATGGAGAGTTTAAAAAGGCATAAGCACCTTCAGTTCCAGATGGTAATTCTAAAGTTACAGACCAAACACCATCACCATCGTTATCAGACATAGCATGAGTATCTGAGCCTCCAAACATTCCACCACCTAAATACATCCCTCTATCACCAACTAAAATATTGTTGGCATCAACTTCGAAGGTAACATTGTAGTTTGTAGCTGGAGCACCAGCTGTTGATGTAATGTTGTCTATGTAAGCAGTAACTTGATCGTTGTTGTTTTCTCCATTAACTTGAATAACAACGTTGTCGATATCGGTACGATCAAGAGCACCAGCAATAAGATTGAAGTCAAAGACTAATGTTTGCCAAGTATCTAACTGATCAACTGTAGCAGTAGCTACAACTTGAGCCTCCCAAGGAGCAGCAAGATCACGATTTTGCAATTTGAATTGAACTTGGTTAGGAGAAGTACCTGTAATAGTAGAACTGTCTAAATAAACATCCAAGGTGAAGTAGTTGGTCACAGCCATATCAAATTTGTTACATGTTCTTAATTGAATATTTGCATACTGACCTCCATTATCTACATACTGAAGTACGTTTGATGTCGATCCGAATGGTGTGCCATCAACTGTTGCAAATGTAGCAGCATTGTCTCCTACATACTCTAAAATATCAACTGAATTTCCATCAAAATCATCAGCAATAGCTGGTGCACCAATAACCCCATCACATGGGTCTGGCTCTGCAACTTTTGAAACTGAAAATGAATCCCAATAAACTGTTGCACCTTCATATGATCTAACTTCAAAATTCAATTTGGTAGCATTTTCTGGTGCTACTGCATCAACTGAGAATGTTGCCCATTCACTACTTACAGTGTTGAGATACCCACTTGGTTGAAGGTCTGATGATGCTAAACTCGCATCTAAAGCATCTTTCCAAGTTGACCATAGTCTAACTCCAGTGCCAGTACTTGCTTCAAGTTTATAATTAATTGAAACTCGATAGGTAGCACCAGCAGTAATTTCGTTTACAGTTTGTGCTAAATCTCTTCTACTAGTAGCAATAACCTTTATTGAATAGTCACCAGAGTGAGAGTCTGATGATCTTTCAACACTTTGATGTTTATAAAATCCAACTGGATCTACCGGAGTTGCTTCAGTGTCATCATTCCAATTTTCAAAACTTGAATTATTCACCATATTGACTCCTAAATCAGAAGATGTCATTTCGATATTATCAATATCAATTGTACCATCTAACGCAGAGTTGTAGGAAGAGTTTTCTCTAAATTGAAAAGTCAAATCATTAACTGTGCCAGCCCAGTCAGCGTTACCTGTCATGTCGACATAATATGACACGAAATCAGCGTCATTAGCTGTAATTGCAACATCTACATAACGATTCGTGCCAGTTGTCTGATAAAATACACGCATGTGTTTGTTTGCAGTATTATTTTTCAAAGTTATAACTGCATGAGTCACAGCACTTGCATTAATATTTGCACTAAATGTCCTAAGCATCGGATTTCCAGCTCCATTAACGTCTAGTGTGGAAAATGAAGCCCCTGAAGTCAAATTTGCAGCAGTACCGGTTGATTCCCAAATATCATTGCTACCATTGAAATTCCATGGACCCTGAGCATAGGTCAAAAATGAAAATAAGGTAAAAATCGAAATTAAAAAGTAATTCTTTTTCATGGTTAATTGTTTAGTTAATCACCAAATATACTTAGATAAGATTAAAAAAAAAACTATTAACTTTATTTCTCGTTAAAATGCTAAAATATATCGTTTAAACGTTAAACAAAATATAAAATCCACACCGTTTGGTGTGGATTATTTAAGAGCAGTAGAGGGTTTTACTTATTCCTCTATAAATTTTTCCATGATGGCATCACTTACGCCCATGTTGCTAAAACCACCATCGTTATATAAATTTTGCAGTGTTACACGCTTGGTCAGATCGCTAAATAAGGTGATGGTATAATTGGCACAGTCCAAAGCCGTAGCATTGCCAAGCGGCGACATTTTTTCGGCATAAGCAATAAAGCCGTCAAATCCTTTTACGCCCTTACCTGCAGTCGTTGGTGTTGGGGATTGAGAGATGGTATTGACACGAACATTTTTATCGCGTCCAAAGAAATAACCAAAACTACGCGCTATGCTTTCCAAATACGCTTTATTGTCGGCCATATCGTTATAATCTGGGAAAACACGTTGTGCAGCCATATAAGACAAAGCGACTATACTCCCCCACTCGTTCATCGCATCGGACTTATATAATGTTTGCATCACTTTGTGAAAAGACATCGCCGAAACGTCGGTTCCTTTTTGTGTCCAATCGTATTTTTGATCGGTGTAGGCACGGCCTTTACGCACATTGACCGACATGCCGATGGAGTGCAACACAAAGTCCAACTTACCGCCTAAAATCTCCATAGATTGTTTAACTAAATTCTCTAAATCTTCCTCAGAAGTTGCGTCAGCTGCAATGACTTGAGATCCAGTTTTTTCAGCCAGTTCATTTATTTGTCCCATACGCATAGCAATGGGTGCATTGGACAGTACAAAGGTGCCGCCTTCTTCATGCACACGCTCAGCAGTAATCCACGCAATAGA
This sequence comes from Bacteroidota bacterium, assembly GCA_027593245.1. Lineage (GTDB taxonomy): Bacteria > Bacteroidota > Bacteroidia > Flavobacteriales > Flavobacteriaceae > UBA3537. The sequence goes on from JAQCJC010000004.1 coordinate 11,532, forward strand.
ATTGGGATCTAAAGCGCCAAAAATAATTCCTCTTTTTCCTTTAAGTAATTGATGTGCCATAATATTTTTTAATTATCAAGTGTATCTAATTTTGTGGGCAAATATACTACTAATTCAACAACTGTTGTGCATGTTGCTTTGCCGTTTCTGTTATTTCTTTTCCGCCCAACATTTGTGCTATTTCCTGCAAGCGTCCGTCGGAATCTAACTTCCTCAACTGCGTGACTGTTGTTGCACCGCGATCTTCTTTAAAAACTTTGAAATGATGCGTCCCTTTTGCTGCTATTTGTGGAAGATGCGTAATGGTAAACACTTGCATATACTGACTCATGTCTTTCATGATAGATGCCATTTTGTTCGATATTTTTCCTGAAACCCCAGAGTCTATTTCATCGAACATAATGGTTGGGAGTTGCTGGTGTTTGGATAAAATGTACTTCACGGCCAGCATGATGCGGGACAGCTCTCCGCCAGAAGCCCCTTTGTTAAGTGGTAAAAATTGTCCGCCTTTGTTAGCTTTCAACAAGAACTTTAAAACATCTTTGCCGTTAAATAAAAAACCTGAGCAAGGTTGGAGCTCAATTTTAAATACTGCATTTGGCATACCCAAGTCGGCCAAAAGCAAATGTAACTCGTCTTCTAAATTTATCAATACACCATTTCTTTTCGCGCTTAGAGTTGAGGAAATTTTGTTTAATTTTTTTAAATTTTTATTCAACAAATTATTGACAGATTCTAGCTGTGCATCTAGACTTGATAAGTGGTTTACTTTTTTTGATAATTCTTCAAAAACAAAATTCAATTCTTCAATGGTCTGCACATTGTGTTTACCAAACAGGTCATTTATTTTTTTGAGTTGATTTTCAGTTTCAAACAAAAGCTGAGGATTGGCTTCCAATCCGTTCTGATGGTGCTCTATTTCAGTAAATATATCCTCAAGTTCTATCTGTGCACTTAAAATTCTCTCAAAAAGAACAGTACACTCAGAAGATACATCTTTCAATTTATTGAACCGTTGTTTTAGCTCGTTTAATTGAGTAGAAACACCAACATCTTCGTGGCTTAAAATCTGCTGTGCAAATTGTAATTCGCTCTGAATGTAATCAACATTACTCAGAGTTTCATATTGAGTTTCCAAAGTTTTCAAATCTAGATTTAAAACTTGGGCTTCTTCAATTTCTTGCAATAAAAAACTATTATAGTCATAGTCTTTTTTTGATTGCTGCTGTTGGTTTTGAAGTGATTCTAACTCTTTGTGATTTTCTTTATAATCTGCTAAAGTGTCTTTATAATTTTTGAGCAAATCATATGTTTGTGCTAAAGCATCAATAATTTGAAATTGAAAGGCATCATCAGTTAAAGATAGGGTTTCGTGCTGGGCATGGATATCGATAAGTTGTTGTCCTAGGGCTTCCAAAACAGCAAGGGTTACTGGAGAGTCATTTATAAAAGCTCTGGACTTTCCTGAGGGTAAAACTTCACGACGAATAATCGTTTCGGGTTCATATTCAAGATCATGACAATCAAAAAAAGACGTTAAGTTATAATCTTTTAAATTGAACGTGCATTCGATAATGCTTTTTTTACTGCTGTCTTTTATGTTCGAAAAATCGACTCTTTTGCCTAAAACTAAAGACAAACCACCCAGCAAAATAGATTTTCCTGCACCGGTTTCGCCTGTAATGATGGTAAAACCCTGGTCGAAATTCACATCAAGCTCATCGATCAATGCATAGTTTTTTATGTAGAGTTGAGCTAACAAGAAGTCGGTTTTAAAATTTTATGGTTCCCCATTTTTTTGAATGCATGGGTGCAACTCTATTTAAAACAGAAACAAGTTCTGTGATTTTCACGTTTGGACCAGCCGAAAAAACATCGGCGATTTCATCAGATTTTGCATCGAAAAAGGTACGCACTAAAAATGAATTTGGCCGTCTTTTATGCAGCGTTTCAAAGCCTAATAACGCATTAGCTATTTTAGTCTTGGCTTCTTTTGTATCACTAGACATCTCATCCAGTCCCAAGCGGTGGTAGTTGTACAAAGCTGTTCTGTATTCTTGATAGGTTTTTGACAAAACATTATCAATAAGGACTCTGCGGGTTTGATCACCTCCCTTTGGTGGTGCCCATCCTGGAACATTTCCTTGTTGCGAATAATTAGCAATATCTCTTGCTTGTTTGTAATGTATATCACCTCCATTAAGCTCAAACGTATCAGCATCCAATCCCAAAATCATATACACATGAAAAGTCAATACTGAGATTAAATTGGATTGAAATTGTGTTGGATTGAAATTTAAATTTTGATATTCTAAATACTTAAAATTGAAGTCTTTGTCATTGAAGTTATAAACACTACTGACATAATTTGAGTTGTGCACAGGGCGTACCGACTGCACTTGTATACTGGCTTGAAATGCATCGGAATCATAATTTTGAATATTAATAATCATGCTGCAATCGATACGTTCTTGAAGCGCGAAAGATTTGTCAGTCCAGCGGGTGTTATTTATAAATTCATTAAGCTGTTTTTCAAGAGTTTTAAACACTTGAACATTTTCATTCCCCGTTTGTTGTGCGTTGACAACAAGATTGCAGTTAAGCTCTTGGGCTGAAACAAAAGCTGTAATCAATAGGGCAAAATAAATTATAAATTTACGCATGCACTCGTTTTATAAGTTCATTAATTATATCATCAGCGACTTCAGATTTTGATTTTAGAGGGTAGTTTGTTTGGTTTAAATCTTTATCTATTATGGAGATTTTATTTGTAGACCCTCCAAAACCTGCGCCATCGTCGTTCAACGAATTTAATATAATTAAGTCTAAATTTTTAGCTTTAAGCTTTTTTATTGCATTTGCAACTTCATTTTCAGTTTCCAAAGCAAAGCCAATGAGTAGTTGTTTTTCTTTAATTTCTCCTAGAGAAGCCAACACATCTTCAGTTTTTTCAAGTTCTAAAACCAAGGAAGAACTCTTCTTTTTTAGTTTGGAAGCAGCGGGAAATTTTGGCCTATAATCTGCAACGGCAGCCGACAAAATAGCAGCATCAACATCCTTAAAATATTGATGAGCAGCATCATACATATCTCTTGCAGTTGTAATCGGAATAGTTTGGATGGAGTCGTAAAGCGCCTTATAGTGAGTTGGACCGCTGATTAGAATGACCTCAGCCCCCAATTGTGCTGCAGTATTAGCAATTTCAAATCCCATTCGCCCAGAAGAATGATTCCCAATGTAGCGTACTGGATCTATGGCTTCATGTGTTGGCCCGGCTGTAACAAGAATTTTTTTTCCGTACAATGGTAGACCCTCGAGCAAATGCTGCTCAATGGTTTCCACAATAGTTCCAGGTTCGGCCATGCGGCCCATACCAACTAGACCACTTGCAAGTTCTCCAAAAGCTGAAGGAATTAAAATATTACCAAAAGATTGAAGCTTGTCTAAAGCATTTTTGGTGGTAGGATGTTTGTACATATCTAGGTCCATTGCAGGTGCAAAATACACTGGGCATTTTGCTGAAAGATAGGTAGCAATCAAAAAATTATCACTGTTACCAGAAGCCATTTTCGACAGCGTATTGGCTGTGGCAGGAGCGACTACAAACAAATCAGCCCAAAGACCGAGTTCAACATGGTTGTTCCAAACGGCATTGTCGTCATTTTCGTCAGTAAAATCTGATAAAACAGGATGATCAGAAAGTGTAGATAAGGTTAGTGGAGTAACAAACTCTTTTGCCGAGGGCGTCATTATGACGCGCACATGTGCGCCTGCTTTGACAAACAACCGCACGAGAAAAGCGGTTTTGTACGCAGCAATACCAGCACTGATGCCAAGGAGTATATTTTTGCCACGTAGAATAGACATAACGGTAGTCTTAGGACTCGTCAGAGGTTTTTCTGTGGTGAATTTTACCGTCTAACCATTCCTGAACAGCCAAGGCATGTGGTTTTGGTAAACGCTCATAAAACTTAGATACTTCTATCTGTTCATTATTTTCAAAAACTTCCTCTAAACTGTCGTTATACGTTGCAAATTCTTCCAATTTATCAATCAGTTCTTTACGGATATCCGTACTGATTTGCTCAGCACGTCTAGAAATCACAGAAATAGCTTCATAAATATTCTCAGTGGGCGCATCAATTTCATTGCGGTTGTACGTCACTGAACTGGCAGGTGCTTTTACTTTTTTTAAATCCATTTATGTTAACTTTTTGTTGTTAAATTATTTTTGATGTCTAGCAATTCGCTGTGCATAGACTCTGTTTGTTCTAAATACTTTGTATCAGGAAAGAAGCGTTTTAAATTTTTATAAAAAACAAAGGCTTTATCGGTACGTTCGGCTTGCTTCCAAGGAACACTGTTTACAGCCAATTGGTAGGCAGAATCAAATTTGTAAAACAAAACATCTTCTTTGTATTTTGTGCCTGGAAATTTTTCAAGAAAATCATCAAAAGCGGTTATAGCTGAATTATAATCTCTGTGAAAAGGAGCAGTTGTGTGGTATTGTAACGCTATTTCATATGCCTTTTTTTCTAATTTAGCATCGAGTTCCTGCACAAGAGCATTCGCTTCGGCAAAATACTGAGATTCAGGATAGCGGTTGATAAACTCTTGGAGTTTTTCAAGACCCTCTAGAGTTTCCGTTTGATCTTTAGGATAAATTGGAGATAGTTTGTAATAACTTTTGGCGGCCAAAAAAGCAATTTCATCAACACGCTCGCTTTTTGGATACGCTTCGACAAAGCGTTCCATTCGGTAGTTTGCAGAAAAATAGTCTTTGGTTAAATAAAATGCTTTGGAATGCATGTACATCAGCTTTTCTGCTTGAGGCTTTCCTCGGTATTTGGGTACGATTTGAAGAAATAAGCGATTGGCTTTTTCGTATTTACCATCATCGTACAGTTCAGTGCCCATTTTAAACTTTGCAGCAACATCTTCCTCCTTTAATACGCGCTGGTATTCGCTGCAGGAGCTAAAAAAAACAAATATAACTACTAAAGGTATTAATTTTTTCATATTTCAAAAACGGGATGCAAAAATACATTTTTTAAACGGATAATAAAAACATTTATTATCTGTCCATAAAGAAACAGGGCTTTATAATTCTGCAAGGGCATTTTTAATTTTTAATTTCAATCCCTCTGTTGCAGATACCAAAGGCAAACGAACCGTGTCGTTACACAAACCTAGTTGCTCTAAAACAGCCTTAATACCAGCCGGATTGTTTTCTTCAAAAATCAAACCAATGAGCGGCATTGCGCTTTTTTCCAAAGCTTTGGCAGCTTGCTCATCTCCTGAGATTCCTTTGTGAATCATATTCGAAAATAAGGCTGGTAAAGCTTGACCTATAACAGAGATAACTCCAGAACCTCCTGACAATACAACATCACAAACTAAATCATCATCTCCAGAAATTACCATGAAATCTTTGGGTTTGTTTTGTAAAAGTACTTTGTACTGCTCAGGGCTATTTCCTGCTTCTTTTATAGCAACAATATTATCAACATCTCTAGCTAGACGCAGGCTTGTATCTGGCTCCATATTTTTTGCTGTTCGACCGGGAACATTGTATAAAATCACAGGAATGGATGAAGCTTCGGCTACAGCCTTAAAATGTTGATACAACCCCTCTTGGGTAGGTTTGCTGTAATAGGGCGCTACTGACAAAACCGCTGCAAAAGGAGATAATTCAGTTGTCTTGAGCTCTTCAATTACTGCTGCGGTATTATTTCCTCCAATTCCAATAACCAATGGTAGACGACCGGCATTGGTTTTGACAATGGTTTCTACAATAGCCTTTTTTTCATCTTTTGTAATTGTGACACTCTCCCCTGTTGTTCCACTTATAACAAGGTAATCTGTACCGTTATCTATATTGAAAGATACAATTTTTGAAAGCGCATCGTGATCTACGGTTAAGTCACTTTTGAAAGGGGTGACCAACGCAACCCCCATACCTAATAATGAATTCATTTAAATTTTATTTAGGGTTTTTAAATATTTTACAAGTTCCACTTTAAAAGTACCTTGATCCTTAAGTGCTACATCAATGATCAAATCGTGAAGACGTTCATCTTCGTTTGAAATCCCGACTTTAAAGCGCGCCTTTGACATAGCTGAAACAATTTTTAGTTCATAGCGGTTAGGCTTGTAAAAACTAACCAACAAATCAAAATGCTGAGCAACAAATTCTGATACTTCTGCACTTTTACAATGCCCAAGCCAATCAAAATCTGCTGTGGTGTATGATGCGTCCCAACTATTGGGTTGATTATTCTCCTTTTGATAAAATGCAATAAACCGCAAGTGGTTATCGTTCAATCCAAGATCTGTAAAAAGCGTTCTAAAAAAATCATAATCATCAAAGTAATCATAATGAAAAAGGACGCCTACGGTTTTAATTTTTTCAGAAGAATAGTGCTTAGAGCGCGTATTCAAAACCGTGGTCAAAAATTTTTCAGACGATATTGTTTTGATTCGTTTAAAAAACATGTACTTTTAATATCTATACAAAGTTAATATAAATGACGGTTAAATACGTTAATTTTCTCCTTATAATTTTAGTGTTTATCTCTTGTAACCAAGTCAAAACCACACAAAAAATTGAAACTCAGCGAATCGCAATAGACCAAGACACTGCTACAGATACCTTAATTGATACTTTTTTAACTCCCTACAGAAATAGCCTAGAAGCCTCAATGAATGAAGTTTTAAGCTTTTCAGTTGCTGAACACAAAAAAACAGACGGAGAACTAAACACAGCGGTAGGCAATCTTATGGCAGATGCCGTTTTTGAACGCTGCGCACCAATTCTTAAAAAACGCCACTATATAGACTTAGATATGGTTTTGCTTAATCACGGAGGCATTCGAGCACCATTACCAAAAGGAGCAATTAAAATGAAAACTGCTTTCAATATCATGCCTTTTGAAAATAAAGTGGTTGTCGCACAAATGAAAGGTTCAGTTCTTATGAAACTGGCCAACTATCTTACAAAAGCCAAACGCGCACACCCGATTTCTGGAATGGAACTCGCAATTACCCGCAACGGAACCATCAAAACGCTTCGTATTCAAGGAAAAGAAATAGAGTCCAACAGAATTTATTTTGTCGCCACAAACGACTACCTCTACAAAGGCGGAGACCGCATGGATTTTTTCCAAAAAAGCGAAGCTGTCTTTGACCTCGATTATAAAATTCGAAGTGTGTTAATTGATTATTTTATCGACAATGACACTTTGGATCCCAAACGCGATAAACGCTTTGAATACACCAATTAGAATAGAGCATGAAAAGACGTACATTCATCAAAAATACAGCTGCATCAACTGCCCTCCTTTCTGTAGGTGGAATAGCCCTTTCCTGTACTGAGCAAGAGGTAAAGCAAATTACTATTTTACACACCAATGATGTACACAGCCACATAGACCCTTTTGGGCCAAATGATGGACGAAATGCCAACAAAGGAGGAGTTGCCCGTAGAGCTACACTAATTCAAAGGCTAAGACAAGAAAACCCAAATACCTTACTGTTGGATGCTGGAGATATTTTTCAAGGAACACCTTATTTTAACTACTACGGAGGTGAATTGGAGTTTAAACTCATGAGCATGCTCGATTACGACGCTGCAACCATAGGAAATCACGATTTTGATAATGGAATTGATGGCCTTTATGCGCAATTGCCTCATGCCCAGTTTGATTTCATCTCGGCTAATTACAATTTCAAAAATACCATCATGGATGGGCATGTTGCTCCCTATAAAATTTTTGTTAAAAACGGCGTCAGAATTGGCGTTTTTGGCTTAGGTTTAGAGCTGGAAGGATTGGTCGGTAAAGACATGTTTAAAGAAACAAAATACCTGAGCCCTATCGAAATTGCACAAGATATGAGTCGTATTCTTAAAACTGAAGAACAGTGCGATTTGATTATTTGCTTATCGCATTTGGGTTATGATTATGAAAACATACAAAAAGTTTCTGACCGAAGCCTGGCACGAAGCACAAAAGATATAGATCTTATTATTGGTGGCCATACCCATACCTTTTTGGATGAACCTACTGTGGAAACTAACACAATTGGCAAAAGTGTTTTGATTAATCAAGTTGGGTGTTACGGTCTTTATGTTGGAAAAGTAGATTTTTATTTGGAACCTAAAGCCACTTTTTTTTCTAGCCAATCGCTAAGGGTTTAAACCTTATTCAAAAACTCTTGTTCCGTAAGAATTGGCACATTCAGTTGTTCCGCTTTTTGGCGTTTACTGGGGCCCATATTGGCTCCGGCAACCAAATATGTTGTTTTTGCCGAAATGGAACTCACCACCTTGCCTCCGTTAGCTTCAATTAGCGCCTTGAGTTCGTTGCGGGAGATGGATTCAAAAACCCCAGAGACAACAATGCGTTGGCCTGCCAAAAGTGTAGTTTGATTGGCCAAGGCTTCTTCTGAGAGTTCGAGTTGCAATCCATAACTCACTAAACGTGATACTAAACGAATACTGTTGTCATCCCGAAAAAAAGCATTGACACTCTCAGCAATTTTAACCCCAATTTCATCGACTGCTACTAAATCTTCAACACTAGCCTCAGAAAGAGCACCCACATGCTTGTAGTGTTTAGCTAAGGTTTTAGCCACAGTTTCGCCTACATAGCGAATACCCAACCCAAAAAGCACACGCTCAAACGGAATATTTTTAGAGGCCTCGATTCCGTTAACTAAATTTTCTGCACTTTTTTGGGCCATACGCTCCAATGGCAAAACATCATCCACAGTTAGTGTATACAAATCTGCAGCATCTTTTATAAGCCCTGCATTGACCAGTAAAGCCACCGTTTCTCCACCTAAACCTTCTATATCTAACGCTTTTCTAGAAATATAATGTTGAATTCGACCAATGATTTGTGGTGGGCACCCCATAGTATTGGGGCAATAATGTTGTGCTTCACCATCTGTTCTTATTAATGGTGTTTGGCATTCTGGACATTCTGAGATATATACGGTAGGAGTTGATTTTTTTAGTCGTTTTGAAATGTCTACCCCTATAATTTTTGGGATGATTTCTCCGCCTTTTTCTACAAAAACCGTGTCCCCAATTCGAACATCTAATTTTTCAATTTGATATGCGTTGTGTAAAGATGCGCGTTTGACTACAGTTCCAGCCAATGCAACAGGCTCTAGATTTGCTACAGGTGTTATGGCACCAGTTCGCCCCACTTGATACGAGATATGATTGAGTATGGTAGAAACTTGTTCAGCTTTAAATTTGTAGGCCATTGCCCAACGTGGTGCTTTGGCTGTAAAACCCAATTCGGCTTGTTGTTGTAAATCATTAACTTTGACAACAATACCATCTATTTCATAAGGTAAATTATGACGAGCTTGATTCCATGTGGTTATAAACTCTAAAACCTCATCAATTGAAGAGACACACTTGGCTTCTTTAGGAACTTTAAATCCCCATGAGCGGGCTTTTTCTAAGTTGTTGAATTGAGACAAAATGCCCGTATTTTCTCCAACAATACTATACAACAGACAATCTAGAGGACGTCTGGCTACTTCGCTACTGTCTTGCAACTTCAAACTTCCTGAAGCGGTATTTCTGGGGTTTTTATAGGGCTCTTCACCAGTAGCAAGACGGGCTTCATTCATGGCATTAAACCCCTCAAAAGGAAGCACAATTTCTCCGCGAATCTCAAAAAAATCAGGAAAATCACCTTGAAGTTTTAGCGGCACAGATTTAATAGTTTTCACATTGGCAGTTACGTCATCACCTTGGGTTCCGTCTCCACGCGTAAGGGCCTGAAAAAGCACACCATCCTTGTAGGTAATACTGATGGAAGCACCGTCGTATTTAAGCTCACAGGAGTAACGAATCGGACCATCGACTATTTTCTTTATGCGGGTCTCCCAATCCAACAAATCAGCTTTAGAATACGAATTATCTAAAGAATACATACGCTGTGCGTGAACAACGGTTTTAAAGTTTTTGGTGACTGCTCCTCCAACTCGTTGCGTTGGTGAATTAGAGTCCTGTAGTTCCGGGTATTGGGTTTCTAAAGCTTGAAGTTGTTTCAACTTCATATCAAAATCATAATCTGAAATGCTGGGCATATCCAACACATAATAATTATGGTTATGCTGCCTTAGCTCGTCTCTGAGTTGAATGATTAATTCTTTGTCTGTCATTTATGTAATTACACCCTATGTTTTAGTGGCTACTAAAATACTAAATTCAGTCCATAAAATTAGTGTAAAAAACACGAAAAACAGTTTATTTTTTTTGTGCTTTTAGCATACGGTCTTTTCCAAATGTATCTTTTTTTATGACCCTATTTTCAAAGTTAAGTGCATCAAAAAGAGCTTTTGTTTCGTTTCCATAATGCTCATTTATTTCCGCAAAACATAAACCAGAAGACTTGAGGTTATTCTGAGCTATATCTTTAAGCGCTTTGTAAAAAACAAGTGGAGCTTCATCAGGAACAAATAAGGCTAAATGGGGTTCGTATGCTAAGACATTATCTTTCATTAACTCCTGTTCTTGTTTGCAAACATAAGGAGGGTTTGAAACAACCACATCAAAATCTTGATTACTATTCCACTCAAGCATATTGGCTTCGATAAAATTGACCTTAACATCATTCGCCTTAGCATTAAAATGTGCTAGCGCTAAAGCATCAGGACTTACATCAAGCGCAAAGACCTCAGCATTGGGTAAAGCATGGGCCAATGCAATAGCAATACAACCTGAACCTGTCCCAAGATCAATAATTTTTGGCGCATCGCTGGGATCAAAATGATTTAATATCCAAGCCACCAACTCCTCAGTTTCTGGGCGGGGGATAAGTACAGAAGTGGAAACGGAAAAAGTAAGGCCAAAAAAACTAGTTTGGCCTAGAATATACTGAACAGGCTCATGGTTTTTAAGACGAATCAACGCTTGTTCAAAAGAACTTAAGTCCGATGCAGAAACTTCTTTACCATAATTTAGAACAATTTGATGTGGTTTTAAGTTTAGGTATGCCGCACATAAGAGCTGAAAGAAAACCAAACGTTCTGAGGAGGGAAAAACATGGAGTTCGTCAAGAAAACGTTTCTTTAATAAACTTAATTTCATAGCAAATCTTTTATCATCCACACACCACAATTATGGTGGCCTGTTGCGCCTAATGGGGCTTGCAGTTTCAAGAAGTCATTACGCCTGTAAAGATCAACTGCAGAATGAAGAGCAGGAATTGTTTCTAAATAGCATTTTTTAAAGCCAAATGAGCGTGCAGCGTCCAAGCAACAATCCATTAATTTCTGTCCTATACCACAACCTCTTATCTTAGTCAGAACATACATTTTTTGAAGTTCACAAACAGCTTGCGAATGGCTTTTTAGAGGTTGAATTCCAGCACCCCCCAAAACTTCTCCATTAGACTTTACTACGAAATAGATAGACTGTGGTCGGTCATAAGCCTCGTACATCGCTGAGGTTTCAGGATCTTCATAAGCTGTACCTTTTAAAGGAAGTTTGAGTTCTATAAAAACAGATCTGATCACCGATTCAATTTGTGGATTATCGTCTTTAGTAATTTCTTTAATTTGCACGTCTAACATCAACGAAATTCGCCTTATTTTTGTAGTTTCGAAGATACGTATATCGTCCTTGAAAATAAAAATTTTAATTATCGAAGATTCAACATTCATAAAGCGTTGCATAGAAATTGGTAAAAATGGATTTGGTACGGCAGCACCAAACCCAGCTGTGGGTTCTGTTGTGGTTGTTGATGGAAAAATTATTGGCGAGGGTTGGACAAGTGCTTATGGCGGCGCTCACGCTGAAGTCAATGCAATAGCATCGGTAAAAAATAAAAGCCTTTTAGCTAAATCTACGCTTTATGTTAGCCTTGAGCCTTGTTGTCACCACGGAAAAACACCGCCTTGTACAGACCTTATTATTAAACATAAAATTCAAAGAGTAGTGATTGGATGCATTGATTCAAACACAAAAGTTAGCGGAAAAGGTGTAGCTGCACTAGAAGCTGCCGGCTGTAAGGTTAGAGTTGGCATTGAAGAAGAACTTTGCAAAGAACACCACAGAAGATTTCTAACGTTTCAAAATAAAAAGCGTCCTTATATAATATTGAAGTGGGCAGAAACAAAAAATGGTTTTATCGCTCCAACAAAAAAGAGAAACAGAACACCTGTTTGGATCAGCTCATCCGAATCACGTCAATTAGTACATCAATGGCGATCTGAAGAGCACGCTATATTGGTTGGAGGCAATACTGTATTGGATGACAACCCTAGTTTAACTACAAGAATGATTTCAGGAAGAAACCCCATCCGTATCGTCGTCGATCAAAAAGGCACATTACCTAAATCATTAGCGGTGTTTAATGAGGATGCTAAAACACATGTATTATCAAATAAGGATATTAATTTCAACAATGAAATAGCTAAACAAATATGCAATAAACTTTATGAAATGAGTATCCTTTCAGTACTGATAGAAGGTGGACAAAAAACACTACAATACTTTATTGATGAGAATTTATGGGACGAAATGCGTATATTCAAGGGACCAACAGAATTTACAGGCGGAACAAAAAGCCCCGTATTTAAGGACATGCATAGACATAAGGAATGCGTCGCAGATGACGAATTATCCATCTACAGAAACAAAAAATAGAAGTTTAATGCGTGAACAAAACTATGCCTTTAAAACTATTGAACAAACCTCAGACGTTGAACTTTACAAAAACAAAGGCAGTAAGTTTTATGCATATGCATTCCCTATTCAAAAAGAAACTGATGTTAAAAAACACATTGAAAAATTAAAAGAAAAGCACCGTTCAGCTGGACACTTTTGCTACGCCTACAGACTAAGACCAAGCGCTTCACACTACAGAGTTTCAGATGATGGAGAACCAAACAACAGTGCTGGCATGCCTATATTAGGACAACTTCAGGCTAAAGATCTTACAAATACCCTGGTAGTTGTGGTTCGTTATTTTGGGGGTATAAAGCTAGGGGTTGGCGGACTTATTATGGCCTACAAGACCGCGGCTAACAAATTTTAGAAACAATTCAGATTGTCACATTTTATAAAAGAGATAATGTTAAGATTAATTTTACGTACAATGAACTAAGCTATGTGATGCGTATAATTAAAAAGTATAATTTAAAAATTATTCAACAGCATCAAGAATTGGCGTGTTGGGTTAAAATTTCAGTTAAAAAAAAGGATTTAGAATCAATACTATTGGCGTTTTCAGCGCATCACAAAATTGAAGTCGAAATTTTGAACGATTAATTTTGCAGTTTGTCTAAAAAAAAGTCTGGACAGCGTATTGGGGATCGTGATTTAGAGTCGACAAAAACCAATTTTGTGTAGGCCGTTGTCAACAACTCGCCGCCCTCGTTATGCAACTCATACTTAAATTCAATAGAAACTTCAGGGGGCTTTAATAGGCTCGTAGTAATAATCAAAACATCCTCGTAAAACGCTGGTTTACTGTAATTTATATTTAAAACAACCACAGGTAGCATAATACCTTGTGCTTCCATCTCTTTATAAGAAACACCCAAAGAAGAGAGCCATTCAATCCGACCAATTTCAAAATATTGAGCATAATTTCCATGATATACAACGCCCATTTGGTCGGTTTCTCCATAACGGACTTTAACTTTTGTTTGGTGGTTAATCATGAAAAAATTCATATATTTATGAACGCATAATTTAGACGAAAAAAAATAAAATTTCCTGCAATTTTAATTTTTTTTTTAGAAATTTTGTTCACATATTTGTGATGGACAAAAAAATAACGCACACCCCCCAAGTGTTTCAATTTTTTAGTCACTAACTAACTAAAAATCTTAAATTAATAATGACTAACACTGCGCAATCGGTATGGGGAAATTGTCTTGATTTTATCAAGGATAATATTCAGTCCCAAGCATATAAAACATGGTTTGAACCTATTGTAGCGGTTAAGTTAGCGGATCAATCATTAAGCATTCAAGTCCCGAGTAAATTCTTTTACGAGTGGCTCGAAGAGCATTATGTGAAGATACTTAAGGTAGCACTAACAAAAGAATTAGGGGATGACGCCAAATTGGTGTACATTATTAAAATGGAAAATACCTATGGTAATAAACAACCTTTTACCGAAAAAATTCCAAGCTCCAATCGTTCGGCAATAAAATCCCAACGGGCTGACATACCACTCAAGAATAAAAACCCAGAGCTTAAAAACCCTTTTATAATCCCTGGAATAAGAAATGTAAAAATAGAATCTCAACTTAATCCAATTTACACTTTTGAAAATTTCCTTGAAGGTGACTCAAATAGATTAGCGAGAAATGCAGGGATTGCAGTGGCCAATAAACCCGGAGGAACCTCTTTTAATCCATTACTGATCTTTGGTGGTGTTGGCTTAGGAAAAACACATTTAGCACATGCTATTGGAGTTGACATCAAAGACAAATATCCCGAGAAAACCGTTTTATATATTTCTGCTGAGAAATTTACGCAGCAATACATTGAATCTGTTAAAAAGAATAACCGAAACGATTTTATACATTTTTACCAAATCATCGAAGTACTAATCATTGATGATGTTCAATTCCTGTCCGGTAAATCTGGAACTCAAGATGTTTTCTTCCATATTTTTAACCACTTGCATCAAAACGGGAAGCAAGTTATACTAACTAGTGATAAAGCTCCTGTTGATATGCAAGATATTGAACAGCGTTTGTTGTCTAGATTCAAATGGGGCCTTTCTGCAGAGCTCCAAAAACCGGATTTTGAAACACGAGTATCAATTGTCAAAAATAAACTTTACAGGGATGGTGTTGAGATGCCGGACGACATTGTAGAGTATATCGCTAAAAATATAAAAACAAATGTTCGTGAACTGGAAGGAGCTATCATCTCTTTGATTGCACAATCTTCATTCAACAAAAAAGAGATTACGCTTTCGCTTGCAAAGGAAATCGTAGAAAAATTTGTTAAAAACACCAAACGCGAAGTCTCTATAGATTACATCCAAAAAATAGTCTCGGACTATTTCCAAATGGATGTAGATACACTTCAATCCAAAACTAGAAAGCGACATATTGTTCAAGCACGACAATTAGCTATGTTTTTCGCAAAAAAATTCACTAAAGCTTCATTGGCCAGTATTGGTTCCCAAATTGGAAAACGAGATCATGCAACTGTCCTTCATGCTTGTAAAACTGTAGACAATCTCTCTTCAACAGATAAGCAATTTAGAAAATATGTTGAAGATTTGACAAAAAAACTTTCCGTTTAAACCCCTATTTATGACCAAGATTTTAATGGTTTGCTTAGGAAATATTTGCAGATCTCCCTTGGCTGAAGGCATTCTAAAATCAAAATTACCGAGCAACTCTTACTTTGTAGACTCTGCTGGCACAAGTGGTTTTCACTCAGGAAGTGCACCAGACCCACGTTCTATTGACATCGCTCAGAAAAATGAACTAGATATTAGTCAGCAAAAGTCCAGACCCTTTAGAGCCTACGATTTGGAAGAATTTGATTTCATTTTTGTGATGGATAAAGCAAATTATGACGACATAATTCGACACACAAAAACAGAACAAGAACGGCAAAAGGTAAAACTAATTTTAGAATACCCAGGTTCACAAATAAAAGAAGTGCCGGACCCATATTACGGAGGTGAAGATGGTTTTCAATATATTTATACGTTGCTGGACGACGCTTGTAGTTACCACAGCAATCAGTTAATAAAAAGGGGATGAACGGAAAAATATATTTGATTCCAAACACGCTAGGCGATGTTCCTCCTCTTGAAACAATGCCTTTGTCTGTCAAAAAAATTATTGAAGACATTGACATATACATTGTTGAAAACGAAAAGTCTGCAAGGCGATTTATCAAATCTGTAAGCAGCTCTAAAGCACAATCTAGCTTAAGACTATTCCCGCTAAATAAATTTACCAACGCTTCAGAATTACCTACTTACTTGGAACCTTGCAAACAAGGATTATCCATCGGACTAATTTCTGACGCAGGATGCCCAAGTGTAGCAGATCCTGGTTCTGAAATTGTACGTCTTGCTCATCAGAACAATATACAAGTTGTTCCATTAGTTGGCCCATCCTCGATTTTACTTGCGGTAATGAGCTCAGGTATGAATGGCCAAAATTTTGCATTCAACGGTTACCTTCCCATTGACAAAACAGAACGTAAGGCAAAACTGAAACAGTTAGAGAAGCGTTCTTTTGAAGAACAACAAGCGCAATTGTTTATTGAAACTCCATATCGAAATCAAAAACTTCTTCAAGAAATGTGTCGAACATTACACCCGAATACCCGAATTTGTGTTGCAAGTGATTTAAGCCTAAAAACAGAATATATTAAAACGCAAACTGCTTCAGATTGGAAATACACCAAGATTGATTTTCACAAAAGACCAACCATATTTATTCTCCAAAAAGACTAAAAAAACTAATGAAAATCTACCCTCGGGCGTTTTTCAGCTGTAATAAATGAAGTGTTGTACGAAGAAAATTTTTGCATGTACGATTCTATATCAGTTCCAAAAGCATCCGAGAAACCAACAGCTCCGTAACTTCTCAAATATCGTTTTACATTTCCTGGACCAGACAGATGAGCAGCGGCCAAAATACCAGACTCAGTAACTAAAGTCCCATTAATTCTTTGACCTGAAAAGCGCTTAATATCACGACGTAGAATCCATTTGTTACGTTTGGCGTTGGTTAAAAATGCCTTTTCCTGCAGTACGGGGTTGTTCAAAAAATTAGAAGGATTATTAATTCCTATGAGTTTTAAAGTAGATGCCCCAAATTGATACTTTCCTAAATAACCAAGAGAATTAACCACAGTATAACGGCCTTGAGATTCTTTAAATGCGATGGCCTCTTTAAAACCAACATAACCACGATCTAAAATTATATAATTAACAAAAACATCAACTGTATTTGCTTTTCGATCAATTGAAAAATTGTATTTTACGTCAATAGCATCAGGACCAATAACGCTCACAGCCATTGTATTTGGAGAGGAGGTAAATCCTAGAAATAGAAAACACAATAAACCTCTGGTCAGTATTACATCCTTAATTTTGGTTAACCACATGGTATTTAAGTTTAAGCAAAAGCTTATCTAAAAAACAGCGCAAAGGTACATAAAAATAAAAGATGTTGAAAATCAGTATGTTACACTATTCCCTAATGCCTTTTCGAGATAAATAGTTCTGATAAGATCGGGCATTTTTGTTATGCCCTGAAATCGACTTTGCAAAATTGTGATACCCTGGACGTTTTGGGTTGGCTGCAAAAAAGAAAAAATCGTGACGTTCATAATTAAGTACAGCATCTATAACAGATAAATCGGGCATGGCGATAAGACCAGGAGGTAAGCCTTTGTTTAAATAAGTATTGTAAGGGGATTCTATCTTTTTGTGTTTGTTAAGGACTCGCTTAATGACCTTATTTTTATAAGTGGGTAATTGGTAGGCAGCATATTTTAAAGTTGGATCAGCTTGAAGTGGCCATCCATTCTTCAGTCTATTAATATACACTCCTGCTACTTTTGGCTGCTCGCTCTTTTGTTTGGATTCTTCTTGAACAATAGCGGCTAATATGGCTATTTCAGTTTGTGACAATCCGATTTCCTTTGCCTGTTCAAGACGTTTTTTGTTCCAAAAAACACGGTAGCTTTTGAGCATTTTTGTTCTAAACTTCCGTGGATTTGTATTCCAGAAAAACTCGTAGCTGTTAGGTAAATACATCGAAAGGGCTGTCTCTGCTGTAAACCCATGAGTTTTTAAAAAATCTTCATCGGTAAAAGAGTCTATCAGCTCCAAACTATCAGCTTCAATTTGATTAGAAATTCTTTTGGCTAGTTGGTTTAAACTATGTTGGTTATTAAATGCAACCGTAATGGGAATATTTTGACTTCTTAGCGAATTAATTATATCGTTATTGGTCATGCCCTTTGATATACGATAGCGTCCTGGCCTAACATTTGACATATATTTTTTTTGTTGGGCTAAAACATCAAATTTATCAATGCTAATCAACAAGGGTTCAAGATCGTTACGCACCTCATCATAAGAAGCGCCAGTTGGAATATAAACATATGCCTCTTTACTGTTAAAAGCGGTATTGGACACCAACATGATTGAGTAAATGTAATAGGAAAAAGCGGCAATTGCAACAAGCCCAAATAACACAAATGCGACGGCTATTTTTTTAATATTCATTGGATTCATTATTTAAGCTAAAAACTCCTTGAAAAACTAAATTTGCAGCTCCCGATAACCACACATTTGAATACACACCGTCTGCATAATGAAAAGATACATGGAGTGCACCTCCCTTAGTCTCAAGTACAATGTTGTCAGAACTAGTTTTTTTTATAAAATGCATAGCAATGGCAGCAGCAGTAGCTCCTGTTCCACATGACAAAGTCTCATCCTCAACTCCACGTTCATAAGTACGTATACCAAAAGTGTTTTGCCTTAATTTTGACACAAAATTTACATTGATCCCTTCATCTTTGAAAGATGAGCTATTGCGAATTTGACTGCCTTCTTTCTTCATGTCCAATGCATCAATTTCCGATTTGAAGGCTACATAGTGTGGCGAACCTGTATCCAGGGTTACATGATCAGACGCCGAATGAATTTCAGAAACTGACTGCATTTTCAGGTCAATCGTAGTATTTTTTAGACGAGCTTCATGAGGGCCGTCAACAGCCAAAAACGTTGTGGTATTTTCTATTATTCCAAGTTGTTTTGCAAAGGCGACAATACTTATACCGCCATTGCCACACATACTGCTTTGATTGCCATCCGCATTAAAATACACCATTTCGAAATCATAGTTTGAACTATTTTGCAATAAAATAAGGCCATCAGCTCCAATCCCAAAACGACGATCACATAGTGCTGCAACGAGTTTGGTATCATTTTTGTCGAAAGATTGTGAACGATTATCAATCATCACAAAGTCATTTCCAGTGGCTTGATATTTGTAAAATGTAAGTGTCATTTGCCTTGCAAATATAGCAATATTTATATGTAAATAATCGTTGTTAAAAGTGCGTTAAAATTTAACTAATAGTTCAATAAAAATTTAATTTTAAAGTTATCATAACCAAAACATCAAGATCATGAAAAAACTATTCACATTATTGATTGCTTCAGCTATTGGTAGTGTAGTGACCCTTGGCGTCTACACCCAAATTAGTAATAAAAATAACTCCACACCAATTGAACCCCCCAATGAAGTTCCATTTATTAAAACATCAAATTACCCACCCACACCTGCAGGTGGGACAAATATAGATTTTACAAAGGCAGCAGAAAAAACTCTACATGCTGTTGTACACGTGAAAAATACAACCATGAGTAAAGGGTACACCTCTTTTGAAGACTTGTTTTTTGGTCGTATGCAGAGCCGTCCACAAATAGGAACAGGTTCTGGAGTGATTATTTCCCCCGATGGATATATCATTACCAACAATCATGTCATTGAAGGTGCACAATCCATTGAAGTGACCACCAACAATAACAAAACATTTGAAGCTAACCTTGTGGGTACCGACCCGGTAACAGACATCGCCTTACTTAAAATTGAGTCTGATGAAGAACTGACTTATACTACTTTTGGCGACAGTGATACGGCCAAAATTGGCGAATGGGTTTTGGCCGTAGGCAACCCTTTCAATCTGACATCAACCGTAACCGCTGGAATCATCAGTGCAAAATCAAGAGATTTATCAGGATCCAATACGCAGTCATTTATCCAAACTGATGCGGCAGTTAACCCTGGTAACTCGGGTGGAGCATTAGTAAATATTCATGGTGACCTTATTGGCATTAACACCGCGATTTCTTCACAAACAGGTTCGTATATCGGGTATTC
Source organism: Bacteroidota bacterium (assembly GCA_027593245.1). GTDB lineage: Bacteria > Bacteroidota > Bacteroidia > Flavobacteriales > Flavobacteriaceae > UBA3537. Next base: position 31,455 of record JAQCJC010000004.1, read on the forward strand.
TTTTGCTGTTCCAAGTAATATTGCTCGCAAAGTGGTAAGCGATATCATGGAATATGGTAATGTGCAAAATGGAATTTTGGGTGTTATCGGTGGGGAATTGAACAGTCAAAACTCAGAAACTTTTGGAGTGAGTGAAACAGAAGGGTTTTACGTTAAAGAAGTACAAGAAAATAGCGGTGCAATGCGCTCTGGCATTAAAAAGGGAGATATAATCAAAAGTGTAAATGGTATTGAAATTGTGAAATTTTCAGATTTGACTGGTTTTCTAAAAACAAAAAGCCCGAACGATGTTGTTGAGGTAGGTTTATTGAGAGATGGAGAGAATAAAGTAGTTAAGGTAACTCTTGAAAAAAGAACAATTATCGATGTCTCAGTAATCGGAACGTTAAGAGAACTTGAGTCGGAAGATTTGAAAAACTATGAAAGCGATTATGGTCTTGAATTGAAAAGTTTATTTCAAAACAACAAGGCAGAGTGGGAAGCTGATGGAATTAGTGAGGGCGATTTGATAGTAGAGATAAATAACATCAAGGTCAATTCCGTGGTAGATGTACAAAAAGCATTAAGCTCGAATTCAAACAAGGTCTATCAACTTAGTATTTTAAAAAAGAATGGGGAAAAAGTAGCCTATCGTTTTAGATAGTGCACCCCAATTATCAGATGAAAAAAGTGCATTCTGTTTCGGATGCGCTTTTTTTTAATTTATTTTACGAAAACGTTATAGTTGTTTTACTTTTGCAGTATATTTGACACAAATATTTATATGCATATGCCTACACAAAAGTCCTACGAAAAAGAAGTTTCGCTACAAACTAACTGCAGAAAATCTGCAGTAGAATTCATTAAAATTGTAAATGATCTTTGGTACGACGATGCCATAGAACTGGTTATTTTTAGAAATCAGCTCATCGATAAAAACGTTAATGAAATTTTGCGATTGCACGACTATGCTAGTGCTTTTGTGAACAAACCCATATCTATTTTTGATGCGGTAGAAGTCGCAAAAGCCATCCAAAACCTCCGCCTCCCCCCTTCAAAAATTGACATTGGAAAACTTACCTATGAATTTCATAAAAAAGCCCCCGAGCACAACGATGTGTTTACATTCATTTCAAATCAATTAAAAGCCCATAAAAAACAAAAAACCATCACCCCCAGAGATGTTATTTTGTACGGCTTTGGCCGTATTGGCCGATTGGTCGCAAGAGAATTGATGCTTAAAAATGGAAAAGGGAGTCAATTACGCCTACGGGCTATTGTAGTTCGAGGCCAAATTAACGAAGAAGTATTAGACAAACGCGCCACTTTGCTCAGCAACGACTCGGTTCATGGCGAATTTCCAGGAACCGTAAAAGCAGATCACAAAAAACAAGCACTCATCATCAACGGAACTACAGTTCATATCATTTCGAGCAACGCACCAGAAGATATTAGCTATACTGATTATGGCATAAACGACGCATTGGTGATTGATAATACGGGGGCATTTCGTACCAAAGACGCTTTAGAACGTCACCTCAAGGCCAAAGGCACCGAAAAAGTATTGCTTACAGCTCCAGGGCAAGGTATTCCTAATATCGTTTATGGCGTTAATCAAAACGAATACGATCCTAAAAAACACAATGTATTTTCGGCAGCATCATGCACTACAAATGCCATCACACCTATTTTAGATGTTATGGACAACACACTGGGTGTTGAGTACGGTCATTTAGAAACAATTCATGCGTACACCAACGATCAAAATTTGGTCGATAATATGCACAAAAAATACCGCCGTGGTCGTGCAGCTGCACTCAATATGGTAATTACAGAAACTGGTGCTGGTAAAGCTGTTAGTAAAGCATTACCAAATTTGGAAGGGAAACTCACCTCCAATGCCATACGAGTTCCCGTACCAAATGGAAGTCTAGCTATACTAAATCTAGAATTATCTAAAAAGACAACTGTAAGTAAAATCAATAAACTCATTAAAAAACACGCCTTGGAAGGAGCATTGGTAGAGCAAATTAAATATGAACTTAGTGACGAATTGGTTTCTAGCGATATAGTGGGAAGCAGCGCACCAGCTATATTTGACAGCAAAGCCACAATAGTTCGTAAAAATGGAACTAATGCAATTTTATACATTTGGTACGATAACGAATATGGGTATAGCCACCAGGTAGTTCGCTTGGCAAAATACATGGCTGAAGTACGTCGATATACATATTATTAGTGTCACGGACTAACTATAATTCACTTATATTTGTGGTTAAATTCATATGGTATGCGCATCGATATTATTAGTGTAGTTCCTGATTTACTCAAAAGCCCGTTTGAAGCTTCGATTCTTAAGCGTGCCATTGAAGCCAATTTGGTGGAAGTTCATGTGCACAATTTGAGAGACTACACGACGGATAATTATAAATCTGTGGATGACTATCAATTTGGTGGAGGTGCCGGTATGGTAATGACCATTGAACCCATTGATAAATGTATTTCAAAACTAAAATCTGAGCGTGATTATGACGAAGTCATATACATGACTCCTGACGGTGATGTTTTAAATCAAAGTATAGCTAATCAGTTGTCATTGAAGGGAAACATAATCGTTTTGTGCGGGCATTACAAAGGGGTTGACCAACGCGTGCGTGATCATTTTATCACCAAAGAAATTTCCATTGGTGACTATGTCCTTTCTGGTGGCGAATTGGGTGCGGCGGTACTCTGCGATGCCATCATTCGATTAATACCCGGAGTATTGGGGAATGAAACCTCAGCCCTTACCGACTCTTTTCAAGACAGTCTTTTGGCGCCACCTATTTACACCCGACCACGTTCCTACAAGGGATGGGATGTCCCTGAATTGTTGTTTAGTGGCAATTTTCCTGAAATAGAACAATGGCGTGAAGCCCAAGCCCTTGAGCACACAAAAAATAGAAGACCAGACTTACTTAAAGAATAAAAGCAAATAAAATTGTCATAATTTAATTATTGTTTATATTTGCAACCGATTTCGGACTAACCTCTAGCGAAAACCGTACATGTTGCTTCGAAGAAATTCATAAAATAACAACTATGGAATCCTTAATAAATTCGTACAAGACGAATTTGTAACCAAAAAAGACTTCCCAGAATTTTCTGCTGGTGACACCATCACTGTGTATTACGAAATTCGTGAGGGGCAAAAAGTAAGAACTCAGTTTTTCCGCGGTGTGGTTCTTCAAAAAAGAGGATCAGGTTCATCCGAAACATTTACCATAAGAAAAATGTCTGGCACAATTGGAGTAGAGCGTATCTTCCCAATCAACTTACCAGCTTTACAAAAAATCGAAGTGAACAAGCGCGGTAAAGTTCGTCGTGCTCGAATTTTCTACTTCAGAGAATTAACTGGTAAAAAAGCAAGAATTAAAGAACAAACAAGATAATTCTTTATCGATATTACTTCAAAAAAGCGCTTTTTTTCAGCGCTTTTTTTTGTTAAAAAATTACTGATTAATCAAAAAAACTGCAGCGCTTTGAAGATGTTATAATAATGTTAATTTTCCTCTGTTTTTGAGGTTAGAAAAAAATTGATTTTTATATATTTGTGGGCTTTTTATAAGCCAAACACAAAACAAAAAAAAGAAAAAATACTTTCCTGGAATGGCAAAAATAATATATACGATTACCGACGAAGCACCTGCACTAGCAACACACTCGTTCTTGCCCATTGTTTCATCGTTTGTAGAACCCTATGGTATATCTATTGATACCAAAAATATTTCACTTGCTGCTCGCATCCTTTCTGCATTTCCAGAGTGTTTGTCTGAGGATCAAAAAGTGGAAGATGCTTTAAGCAGTTTGGGGGAAATTGTTAAATCCCCTGACGCAAATGTCATAAAGCTTCCTAACATAAGTGCGTCTATTCCTCAACTTCGAGAAGCCATTGAAGAATTACAATCTAAAGGCTATAATATTCCAAAATACCCAGAGCAACCAAAAAACAATTCAGAAAAAAATATAAAATCCCGCTATGATAAAATTAAAGGGAGTGCTGTAAACCCAGTTTTGAGAGAAGGTAACTCTGATCGCAGAGCACCAAAAGCTGTAAAAAACTATGCCAAGAAGAACCCTCACAGTATGGGCGCTTGGGCATCAGACTCCAAAACTCATGTCGCCAGCATGGAAACTGGAGACTTTGCACATAACGAACAATCTGTAACCGTTAAAGAGACTACTAGTGTACACATTATACATACAGATGATGCCAACAATAAAACCGTACTCAAAGAAAATATACCGCTTTTAGAGGGTGAAATTTTTGATGCAACCGTCATGAGTATAGAGGCCTTAAAAGTATTTCTTGAAGAACAAATTCAGGATGCTAAATCTTCGGGTGTTTTACTTTCTCTACACATGAAAGCCACTATGATGAAGGTTAGTGACCCTATTATCTTTGGACATGCAATTCGTTTGTTTTTTGCTGATGTTTTTAAAAAATATGATAGTGTTTTTAGAAAAATTGGTGTTAATCCCAACAATGGATACGACAATATTCTACAGAAACTAAATAAGCTTGATGATACACAACGTTTAGAAATCGAAGCAGCTTTCGAAGAGGCATTGACTAATGGGCCAAACTTAGCCATGGTAAATTCCGAAAAAGGAGTCACCAATTTACATGTCCCCAGCGATGTGATTATTGATGCATCCATGCCAGCTATGATCAGAACTTCAGGAAAAATGTGGAATGCAAACGGCAAACTTCAAGATACGAAAGCCATTATTCCAGACAGCAGCTACGCAGGTATTTATACTGCTACAATTGATTTTTGTAAAAAACACGGTGCTTTTGACCCTTCAACAATGGGAACTGTACCCAATGTTGGTTTGATGGCTAAGAAGGCTGAAGAATATGGCTCGCACGATAAAACTTTCGAAATTGAATCCAATGGAACGGTTAAGGTCGTTGATATAGACGGAAATATATTAACAACACACAAAGTTAGTAAAGGAGATATTTGGCGTATGTGTCAAGTCAAAGACGGACCTATTCAGGATTGGGTTAAATTGGCGGTCACACGTGCTCGCGCTTCTGAAACTCCTGCAGTTTTCTGGCTAGATGAAAAACGTGCACATGATGCAGAGCTCATAAAAAAAGTAAAAAATTACTTAAATGATTATGACACAAACACATTAGAATTTAAAATCTTATCACCCATTGAGGCAACACATTATACATTGGCACGCCTCAAAGACGGATTAGATACGATCTCTGTAACCGGTAATGTATTAAGAGATTATTTGACTGATTTATTCCCTATTTTGGAAGTAGGCACAAGTGCCAAAATGCTATCCATAGTACCCCTAATGAATGGTGGTGGATTATTTGAAACTGGAGCTGGAGGGTCAGCACCAAAACACGTTGAACAATTTTTAAAAGAAAATCACTTACGCTGGGATTCTTTAGGTGAATTTTTAGCTCTAGCCGTTTCCCTAGAACATTTTAGTCAAGTACATAATCACCCAAAAGCTGCACTACTGGGAGCCACGTTAGATGATGCTACAGAACAGCTTTTATTACAAAAAAAATCTCCTTCTAGAAAAGTAAACCAACTAGACAATAGAGGGAGTCATTTTTACTTAGCACTTTTTTGGGCTCAAGGTTTGGCTGCTCAAGATGAAGACCAAGAACTCAAAACAGCTTTCAGTACCATTGCTGAGCAATTGAGCACTAATAAAGACAAAATATTAGAAGAGCTCATTGCTGTGCAAGGTAAAGCAGTTGACATTGATGGATACTATTTTCCCAACACAAAAAAAGCTGGAAAAGCAATGCGCCCTAGCGAAACGTTTAATTCTGTCTTGAATTTATAAAAAAGCAAACATCAAAGTTATGTTAAAAGCACCTAATTCAGGTGCTTTTTTATTTAGTTTTACGTCATAAGTTTTATTTATGACAACCCGTATTTTTCTTTTATTTTTCCTTTGTTTTTCACTTGGATTTTCCCAAAACACATACACCCTTAGTGGCAGCGTCTATGAAAAGGAAGGACAAGAAACACTAATCGGAGCAAATATCATTATTCCAGCGCTTAACACTGGCACAACAACCAATGAATATGGCTTTTACTCCATCACCTTGGAGGCAGGAACCTACGAAGTATTTATCAGCTATGTTGGTTTCGACACCCAAAGAGCTGTCATAACCTTGAGTCAAAATATCAGCCAAAACTTTAGTATAGCAGAGTCCACAGATCAATTAGATGAAGTGGTATTGGAAACTAATGTGGAACGCGTAAATATAAAGAGCCCACAGATGAGTGTAAACGCACTCACTGCAAACAGTATAAAGCAGATTCCCGTAGTATTCGGTGAAGCAGATGTCATCAAAGCGATTACCCTACTGCCAGGAGTTTCAAATGGTGGAGAAGGATCTGGTGGATTTAATGTTCGCGGAGGATCTACTGATCAAAACTTGATTTTACTGGATGAAGCCACTCTATTTAATTCATCTCATTTGTTTGGATTTTTCTCTGTTTTCAATCCCGATGCCATCAAAAATATAAAACTGTACAAAGGGGGTATCCCTGCTAAATATGGAGGGCGAGTGGCATCCGTTCTTGATATTTATCAAAAAGAAGGAAACAAAAATGAATTTCATGGCAATGGAGGTATAGGATTGGTCGCCAGTCGTATTTTGTTGGAAGGACCTTTGAAAAAGGAAAGAGGCTCATTCTTAATTGGTGGACGATCTACCTACGCACATCTTTTCCTTCCTCTTTTTGATATTGATAATATTGCCTATTTCTACGACCTAAATACTAAATTAAGCTACAGACTAGATCCCAATAATAAGATCTATTTATCGGGCTATTTTGGGCGAGATGTGTTCAATGTCTCTAACAGCTTTGAAAACACGTATGGCAACACGGTCGTTAACTTCCGTTGGAACCATTTATTTTCAGAACAATTGTTTTCAAACTTATCACTAATTTACTCTGATTATTACTACGGATTAGACCTAAACTTTGTAGGCTTTGAATGGAATTCAGGTATTCAAAACATGAACATCAAATACGATTTAAAGCACTACCTAAACGATCGTTATAGTTTAGAATATGGACTACATAGTACCTACTACACCTTCAACCCTGGTGTCATTCAACCCAATGGACCAGCATCGGGTATAAATAAAGAAGAACTAACTAAAAAATATGCCTTTGAAAATGCTGTATATGTGGACATCAAACAGCAGCTTAATGATAAACTTTCTTTGAGTTACGGAGCACGGTTGAGTAGTTTTTTACGTTTAGGGCAAGACGAACTAAATACCTATGTTAATGACATTGCAGTAGCATATAACCCAAATTTACAGATTTACGAATCCGTAGAGCCCAATGGGAGCATCAAGACCTCAAGCGGCAGTATTGAAAAATCCTTTTTGAATATAGAACCAAGGATTGCCGCAGCATATTTGCTTGACGATGACAGCTCTGTGAAATTAAGCTACAACCGAATGGCGCAATACTTACATTTACTATCGAACACAACTGCACCTACTCCACTCGATGTATGGGCGCCAAGTGGCAAATACATCAAACCACAACTTTTGGATCAGTTAGCCATAGGCTATTTCAAGAACTACGCTGATTACAGTTTCGAAATTGAGGTATTTTACAAAAAAACTAAAAACAGGATTGACTATATAGATGGCGCCAATTTGATTGCCAATAAAGCCATCGAACAAGTCTTATTGAATGGACGATCTAGAGCTTATGGTCTTGAATTTTTATTACGCAAAAACAAAGGGCGTTTTAAAGGCTGGCTAGCATACACCATATCAAAGGCAGAACAAAAAACAGCAGGCAGGAACACATCTGAGCCAGGTATCAATAACGGAAAATGGTACAATACTCCTTTTGACAAAACCCACGATTTATCACTTACCGGAAGTTATACTATCAATGAACAATGGAAGTTAAACACTAATTTACTTTTTCAAACTGGGCAACCAACCACCTACCCTAATGGACAATATACTTATAATGGTTTAGTAATTCCGATATACGAAGCACGCAACTCAAGTCGACTCCCTGCTTACCACAGAATGGACATTTCGGCGACCTACATTCCAAAACCAGATAAAATTAAAGGTTGGAATGGTGAATGGGTTTTTAGTATTTACAACCTATACAACCGTAAAAATGCACAATCACTAAATTTTAGGCAAAACATAGACACAGGACAAAATGAGGCGTTAAAACTTTCTATTTTTGGGGTGGTTGGTGCAGTGACCTATAATTTTAAATTTTAGATTATGAAACGATTTATTTTATATACACTTATTGGCTACACATTGTTTGGCTGCGAAGAAGTTGTACAATTAGACTTGGACATTGCCCCTGCCCGATTGGTCATTGATGCCCAAATAAAAATATCAGAAAATGAAAACTCAATACAACGTATCGTACTAAGTTTAACCAATGGATTCTATGAGCAAACACCTATTATGGTGGATGATGCTCTAGTAGAAATTAGAGGGGTAGATAACGACGTCGTTTACACGTTTAGTCATGATACTAATGAAGTTGGCAGCTATACTTCAGATTTTACACCTGACCCAAACACAAACTATAAATTAGTAATTAACTACGACGGAGAGGTTTATGAATCTTCGACAGAGCAACTTGTTCCAGCTGTCCCGATTGATAATCTAACACAAGGTACAGAAACCTTATTTACAGGTGATGAAATCGAAGTTTTGGTTACAATTACTGATGTAGATAACCGAGACGATTTTTATATTTTTGATTTTGGATTCAATAACTTTTTGGCTACCAGAGATGAGTTTTATCAAGGTAATGAATTCACATTCTCATATTTCCTAGATGATTTGGAAGCAGGAGATACTGCTATAATTTCAATTTATGGTGCAGATGAGGCTTACTTTAACTTTATGACAGCCGTGATTGAACAAACAGAAGAGGGTGGTGATCCGTTCAAAACAACACCTAGCACCGTACGCGGAAATATCTACAACGTTACGAATACGAATCACTACCCCATGGGTTACTTCAGTATTGGAGAAGCTTACACATCAAGTATTCTGTTGGAGTAAAACTTTGAAAAAGTTCGACTAAAAAGACTATTTTTGATTATGGACTTCACAAAAACTACAGAACAGGATTCACATTACAGTAACTTAGAGCAAAAGACTATCCGTGAACTCCTCGAGACAATAAATAACGAAGACCAATCTGTCCCTAAGGCTGTTGCCAAGGTGTTACCACAAATCGAAAGACTTGTGAAAAAAGTAACTGAGCAACTCCAACAAGGAGGACGACTGTTTTATATTGGAGCTGGTACTAGTGGACGACTAGGTGTTTTGGATGCCTCCGAATGCCCACCGACTTTTGGCGTACCCCATGATCTTGTAATAGGACTTATTGCTGGTGGTGATTCAGCCATACGTAAAGCCGTTGAATTTGCTGAAGATGACAATCAACAAGGCTGGAAAGACCTTGAATTGTATAATATTAATTCTATTGATATTGTTGTAGGTATCGCCGCCTCAGGTACCACGCCCTATGTGATTGGCGCTCTTAAAAAATGCCAAAAACAACACATTCCTACAGCTTGTATAAGCTGTAATGTCGGTAGTCCACTCGCAGCAGTTTCCGATTTTCCAATTGAAGTAGTAGTTGGCCCTGAAGTTGTTACAGGCAGCTCCCGTATGAAAGCCGGTACAGCTCAAAAACTCATTCTAAATATGATTACAACCTCAGCTATGATTCAATTAGGTCGAATTAAAGACAATAAAATGGTGGATATGCAATTAAGTAACCACAAAATTGTAGATCGAGGTATCAGAATGCTAATAAATGAATTAAATATTTCAAAAGCTGAAGCAAAAAAACTTTTAGAAACACACCAAAATGTGCGAGCAGCTATAAATGCACATAAACATGGATAATAAACGCACCAACAGACCATTATTAGTTCGAGGCCTTAAGACCATGGGCGGCACAGTACTTCTACTCTTTTTGGGTCCTTTTTTGTTGCACGCAGGATTATCAAATCCTGAAAAACCACTTTATATCCCTTTGGTAATAGCTGGGATTGGTGTATGCGCATCGGCAATTTATTTAGGTTTTAAAGGAATTAGAACTATTATGGATAGTATTTTTAAATAATTCTAACTTTATGTAAAGTATATTAAAAACCATGAGTAAGCATTGAGAATTGATCAATACCTAAATTATCAATATAAATCTAAGCTTAAGACACATGGTTAGATGGCACAACAAATCCGTATAAAAAATCCCACAGTATAGTGGGATTTTTTAGTTATGCTTGACCGGTTGGTCCAAAATTTAGTGGAACCGGTGGTTGTTCGTAGTCTTTAATCTCACCGTGAGCCTGCTCAAATCGTTTTACATTGTCGTGTAGAGCTTTAGAGAGACGCTTGGCATGTTGTGGAGTGAGAATAATTCTCGACTTCACTTTGCTTTTAGGAATCCCCGGCATGATGTTGACAAAGTCAACAACAAATTCAGAAACAGAATGGTTAATGATTGCTAAATTGGAATAGGTTCCTTCTGCAACCGATGCATCCAATTCAATATTTATTTGACCTTTCTGATTTTTCTTTGTCTCGCTCATGGCTTAGATATTAAACTCCTGTTGTTCTTGTTTTGCTTTCATTAAGCTCTCCAATTCTTCACTAGATCCAACAATCATATTGTCGTAAGCTCTTAGACCTGTACCTGCTGGGATTCTATGCCCAACAATTACATTTTCTTTGAGTCCTTCTAGTGTATCTACCATTCCGTTAACTGCAGCTTCGTTGAGAACTTTCGTTGTTTCCTGGAAAGATGCAGCAGAAATGAATGACTTAGTCTGAAGTGAAGCACGTGTTATTCCTTGCAGAATTGGCGTTGCCGTTGCTGGGCGTGCATCACGAGCGGACACTAATGCCTTATCTTTACGTTTAAGGATGGAATTTTCGTCTCTGAGTTCACGCGCAGTAACTATTTGACCCGCCTTAAGTGCTGCAGAATCACCTGCGTCCTCAATAACTTTCTTTCCAAAAATATCATCGTTTTCATCAATGAAATCGGATTTATGAACCAATTGATTTTCTAAGAAAATTGTATCTCCAGAATCTTCAATACGCACTTTAAGCATCATTTGACGTACAACGACCTCAAAATGCTTATCATTGATTTTCACCCCTTGCAAGCGGTAAACTTCTTGAACTTCATTCACCAGGTATTGTTGCACAGCCGATGGCCCTTTTATGTTTAGGATATCGTTTGGTGTAACAGAACCGTCAGAAAGTGGCATACCGGCTTTGACGAAGTCATTCTCTTGAACCAAAATTTGGTTAGAGAGTTTCACTAAGTACTTCTTGATATCTCCAGTTTTTGATTCAATTATAATTTCGCGGTTACCTCTTTTTATTTTTCCAAAAGAAACTACACCATCAATTTCAGAAACAACTGCTGGATTCGAAGGATTACGTGCTTCAAAAAGCTCAGTTACACGTGGAAGACCACCAGTAATATCACCTGCTTTTGATGATTTACGCGGTATTTTAACCAAAATCTTTCCAATATTGATTTTATCTTTATCCTCTATCATCAAATGCGCGCCTACAGGTAGGTTGTAGGAACGGATCACAGCACCTTTACTATCTTCAATGTGAAGAGTAGGAATAAGCTTTTTATTTCTAGATTCTGAAATTACTTTTTCTTGGAATCCAGTTTGCTCATCAATTTCAACTTGATAAGTTACGCCTTGTTCGATATTTTCGAAACGCACTTTTCCAGAGAATTCAGAAATGATCACACCATTGTAAGGATCCCACTGGCAAACAACACTTCCTTTTTTAAGACTCTGACCATTTTTAACAAAAATAGTAGAACCATAAGGTATATTATTCGTACTGAGTACAATACCTGTTTTCTTATCCACTAATTTAATCTCAGAGGTTCTAGAAATTACGATATCAACATCATTTCCATCGTTGTCTTTACCTTTTACAGTTTTCAAATCTTCGATTTCTGCTACACCGTCAAATTTAACAGCAAGATTATTTTCTTCAGAAATGTTACCTGCAATACCACCTACGTGGAATGTACGAAGCGTTAGCTGCGTTCCAGGTTCTCCAATGGATTGAGCAGCAACAACTCCAACAGCTTCACCTTTTTGAACCATCTTACCAGTGGCAAGGTTACGTCCGTAACATTTTGCACAAATCCCTGTTTTGGCTTCACAAGTCAAAGCAGAACGCACTTCAATAGATTCAATTGGTGAAGCTTCAATTTTCTTAGCCACAGCTTCATTAATATGATCTCCAGCAGCAACAAGAAGTTCTTCAGTAAGTGGGTCATAAACATCATTTAAAGATGTACGTCCAACAATTCGTTCTTCTAATTTTTCTACTACTTCCTCATTTTTCTTGAGCGGCTCAACTGTGATACCACGTAGTGTTCCACAATCGTCAGTATTTACAATTACATCTTGAGAAACATCCACTAGTCGACGTGTAAGGTATCCGGCATCGGCAGTTTTTAGTGCGGTATCGGCAAGACCTTTACGAGCGCCGTGAGTTGATATAAAGTATTCCAAAATCGAAAGCCCTTCCTTAAAGTTTGAAAGAATTGGGTTTTCAATAATCTCACCACCTCCTGCATTAGATTTTTTAGGCTTAGCCATCAATCCACGCATACCGGTCAATTGTCGAATTTGTTCTTTGGATCCTCGAGCACCAGAATCAAGCATCATATACACAGAATTGAATCCTTGTTGATCTTCTCGGATACGCTTCATAGAAAGTTCTGTAAGCTCCGCATTTGTAGATGTCCAAATATCAATAACCTGATTGTAGCGTTCGTTATTCGTAATCAATCCCATGTTATAGTTAGCCATGATACCATCAACCTGTTTGTTAGCTGAGTCGATCATCGCATATTTTTCTTGTGGGATAATGATATCTCCTAAGCTGAAAGACAATCCTCCTTTGAAGGCAAAATTGTAGCCCAAAGATTTGATTTCATCCAAGAAAGCAGCTGTTTCGGGAACAGATGTTGCCTTCAAAATACCATGAATTATATCACGAAGTGATTTTTTTGTCAATACTTCGTTGATGTAACCTGCAGCTGCAGGGACTTTTTCGTTAAAAAGCACACGCCCTACAGTAGTTTCAATAATTTGTGTTGCTAGCTCACCTTCAGCATTAAAATCTACAGTTCGGACACGGATTTGAGCATTCAAATCAACGCGTTTTTCGTTGTACGCAATAATAACTTCTTCAGGAGAATAAAAGGTTAATCCCTCACCTGTGATCTTTACCTCTTTTGTTGATTTACGCAACTTAGTCATATAGTACAATCCAAGAACCATATCTTGAGAAGGTACAGTAACTGGAGAACCATTGGCAGGGTTCAGAATATTATGAGACGCTAGCATCAAAAGCTGAGCTTCCAAGATAGCTTCTGGACCAAGTGGCAAGTGAACTGCCATTTGATCACCATCAAAATCGGCATTAAATGCTGTACACACAAGAGGGTGCAACTGAATAGCTTTACCTTCAATCAATTTTGGCTGGAAAGCTTGAATACCCAAGCGGTGTAATGTAGGCGCACGATTTAGGAGTACTGGATGTCCTTTCAAGACGTTTTCCAAGATATCCCAAACCACCGGCTCTTTTTTATCTATAATTTTCTTAGCAGATTTTACGGTTTTAACAATTCCTCTTTCGATAAGTTTCCTAACGATAAAAGGCTTGTATAATTCCGCTGCCATATTTTTAGGCAGTCCACATTCAAATAACTTAAGTTCTGGACCTACAACAATTACAGAACGTGCTGAGTAATCTACACGTTTTCCAAGTAAGTTTTGACGGAAACGACCTTGCTTACCTTTTAAAGAATCCGAAAGTGATTTCAAAGGTCGATTAGAATCTGTTTTTACGGCAGAAGATTTACGAGTGTTGTCAAAAAGAGAATCAACAGATTCTTGTAACATACGCTTTTCGTTTCTCAGGATAACTTCTGGGGCTTTGATTTCAACCAAACGCTTCAAACGGTTGTTTCTGATGATTACACGTCGGTATAAATCGTTCAAATCTGAGGTGGCAAAACGACCACCATCTAGAGGTACTAAAGGACGTAATTCTGGTGGAATGACAGGTATCGCTTTCATGATCATCCATTCTGGCTTGTTCTCACGATTTTGGTTACCATCTTTCAGCGCTTCAACAACTTGTAAACGCTTTAAAGCTTCTGTTTTACGTTGTTTTGAAGTTTCAGTGTTAGCTTTGTGACGCAGTTCAAAAGAAAGTTCCTCTAAGTTTATGCGTGATAAAAGCTCAATCAAACATTCTGCACCCATCTTGGCGATAAATTTGTTTGGATCTGAGTCCTCTAAATATTGGTTTTCTTGTGGAAGGGCTTCGGCAATATTGAGGTACTCCTCTTCCGTAAGAAAGTCCATTTTCTTAACTGGTTCACCCTCTTCATTTACTGCAGTTCCAGGTTGAATAACAACGTAACGTTCGTAGTAAATGATCATATCAAGCTTCTTGGATGGTAACCCAAGAAGATAACCAATCTTGTTTGGAAGAGAACGAAAATACCAAATGTGCGCTACAGGAACAACCAAATTGATGTGTCCCACACGCTCACGACGTACTTTTTTCTCTGTGACTTCCACACCACAACGATCACAAATAATTCCTTTGTAACGAATACGTTTGTACTTTCCACAAGCACATTCGTAATCTTTGACTGGGCCAAAGATTCGCTCACAAAAAAGACCATCTCGTTCTGGTTTGTGCGTTCTATAGTTGATGGTTTCTGGCTTTAAAACTTCACCTCTAGAATCTGCTAAAATTGATTCTGGCGAAGCTAGACCAATGGAAATTTTGCTAAACTTCTTTTGTACTGTATTATCTTGTTTTCTTGCCATTTTTATGGTATATGATAATGTTTTTATTCCTCTAATCTGATGTCTAATCCTAATCCTTTCAGTTCGTGCATCAATACGTTGAACGATTCTGGTAATCCGGGTTCTGGCATTGGTTCGCCTTTTACGATTGCTTCGTAAGTTTTGGCGCGTCCAACAACGTCGTCAGATTTTACAGTTAGGATTTCTCGAAGTGTACTTGACGCACCATAGGCTTCAAGTGCCCAAACTTCCATTTCACCAAAACGTTGACCTCCAAATTGTGCTTTACCACCAAGAGGTTGTTGTGTAATGAGTGAGTAAGGACCGATTGAACGGGCGTGCATCTTATCGTCGACCATATGTCCTAACTTGAGCATGTATATCACACCAACAGTGGCAGGTTGATCGAAGCGATCCCCTGTTCCACCGTCGTAAAGATAGGTATGTCCAAATCTTGGAATACCAGCCTCGTCTGTAAATTCGTTAATCTGATCCAATGTCGCACCATCAAAAATTGGTGTTGCAAAAGTTCGACCAAGGTTTTTACCAGCCCATCCAAGGACGGTCTCATAAATTTGACCAATATTCATTCGCGAGGGTACACCTAGTGGATTCAGAACAATATCTACAGGCGTTCCATCCTCCAAGAAAGGCATATCTTCATGACGTACAATACGCGCTACAATACCTTTGTTACCGTGACGCCCAGCCATCTTATCACCTACTTTAAGCTTACGCTTTTTAGCGATATATACTTTTGCAAGTTTGATGATTCCTGCTGGTAATTCATCCCCAACAGAAATAGTGAATTTTTCTCTTCGAAGTGATCCTTGAAGATCATTCTCTTTGATCTTGTAGTTATGAATTAAGTCTTTTACAAGTTTATTTAAATCAGCATCTGTTGTCCACTTTCCTGCAATGAGGTGGGCATAATCGTCTACTGCATTAAGCATTTTGAGCGTGAATTTTTTCCCTTTAGGGAAAACCTCTTCACCCAAGTCATTGAAAATTCCTTGTGCTGTTTTTCCACCAACAATAGAGAAAAGTTTTTGCACTAACACAGATTTTAAATCTTCAAATTTAATGTCATAGGCATCTTCAAGTTTTGCGATGTCTTCTTTATCTTGAGCACGTTTACGCTTGTCTTTAACTGCTCTTGAGAACAATTTTTTCTCTATCACAACTCCATGTAAAGAAGGGGATGCCTTTAGAGAGGCATCTTTAACATCTCCAGCTTTGTCTCCGAAGATTGCTCTTAAAAGCTTCTCTTCTGGTGTTGGGTCTGATTCACCTTTTGGTGTAATTTTACCTATAAGAATATCACCTGGTTTGATTTCAGCACCAATGCGAATCATTCCATTTTCATCGAGATCTTTTGTAGCTTCCTCAGAAACATTTGGAATATCATTTGTTAATTCCTCATTTCCTAATTTAGTGTCTCTTACTTCCAATGAGTATTCATCGATGTGAATAGATGTGAAAATATCATCACGAACTACTTTCTCTGAAATCACAATAGCATCCTCAAAGTTGTAACCTTTCCATGGCATGAAGGCAACCTTCATATTACTCCCAAGGGCAAGCTCACCATTTTGGGTAGCATATCCCTCACAAAGTACTTGTCCTTTAGACACCTTATCGCCTTTTTCAACAATAGCTTTAAGATTCACTGATGTTCCCTGGTTTGTTTTGCGGAATTTAGTTAAAGGGTAAGTGTAAGTATCAGAGTCAAAACTTACAAGATTTTCGTTTTCTGATCTATTGTATTTGATAATAATTTTATCAGCGTCTACATATTCTACCACACCATCAGCTTCAGCATTGACCAAAACTCTAGAGTCTGACGCAACTTGACGCTCTAATCCAGTTCCTACGATGGGCGCTTCTGGACGTAAAAGTGGTACCGCTTGACGCATCATGTTTGAACCCATCAGGGCACGGTTGGCATCATCATGCTCCAAAAATGGAATAAGAGATGCCGATATAGATGAAATTTGATTAGGCGCCACATCTGTATAATGCACTTGCGCTGGATCAACAACAGGAAAATCTCCTTCTTGACGAGCAATAACTTTATCTAGAGTTATTTTACCATTTTTATCAACAGGAATGCTTGCCTGAGCAATGAGTTTTTCTTCCTCTTCTTCAGCGCTGAGGTAAATGGGTTCGCCTTTGATATCAACAACTGCATTTTCAACTTTTCTGTAAGGCGTTTCAATAAAGCCCATAGAATTTACTTTAGCGTAAACAGAAAGTGAAGAAATTAGTCCAATATTTGGTCCTTCAGGAGTTTCAATCGGACAAAGTCTTCCGTAGTGAGTGTAGTGTACATCTCGAACCTCAAAACCAGCACGTTCTCTAGAAAGTCCTCCAGGTCCAAGAGCCGATAAACGACGCTTGTGGGTGATTTCCGCTAATGGATTTGTTTGGTCCATAAACTGAGATAACTGGTTGGTTCCAAAAAATGAATTGATTACTGAAGATAATGTCTTCGCATTGATCAGGTCAATTGGTGTAAAGACTTCGTTATCGCGGACATTCATGCGTTCGCGAATGGTACGGGCCATACGTGCTAATCCTACGCCAAATTGTGAAGATAGTTGCTCTCCAACTGTTCGAACACGACGATTGGAAAGGTGATCTATATCATCAATTTCTGCTTTAGAATTAATCAATTCTATCAAATATTTGATGATGGTAATGATATCTTCTTTGGTCAAGACTTGTTTGTCCATTCCTATGTCAAGACCAAGTTTTTTGTTCATTCTGTAACGTCCTACCTCACCTAAGTTATAACGCTGGTCGCTAAAGAATAGTTTATCGATGATACCTCTTGCGGTCTCTTCATCTGGTGGCTCAGCATTACGCAGCTGGCGGTAGATATGCTCGACAGCTTCCTTTTCGGAGTTTGTCGGATCTTTCTGTAGTGTATTGTGAATAATCGCGTAGTCGCCTTGTTGTGATGTTTCTTTGTGAAGTAAAATAGTTTTAGTTCCTGACTCAAGAATTTCGACTGAATTATCTTTATCAATAATTGTATCTCTATCAAGTACAATTTCATTTCTTTCAATAGATACAACTTCCCCTGTATCTTCATCTACGAAATCTTCATGCCATGTGTTAAGAACACGAGCCGCTAGCTTTCTTCCAATGACTTTTTTCAAACCTGATTTGGAGACTTTTACTTCCTCGGCAAGATCAAAAATTTCTAAAATATCTTTATCGCGTTCGAATCCGATGGCTCTAAAAAGAGTGGTTACCGGCAATTTTTTCTTACGGTCGATATAAGCATACATTACACTGTTGATGTCTGTTGCAAATTCAATCCATGAACCTTTGAAAGGAATCACACGTGCGGAGTATAACTTGGTACCATTTACATGAAACGATTGCCCGAAGAATACACCAGGTGAGCGATGCAACTGAGATACCACTACACGTTCGGCACCATTGATACAAAAAGTACCGCTTGGCGTCATGTACGGAATTGTACCTAAATACACATCTTGTACAATGGTTTCAAAATCCTCGTGTTCTGGATCTGTACAATAGAGTTTCAAACGTGCTTTTAGTGGCACAGAATAAGTTAGACCTCTTTCAATACATTCTTCAATAGAGTATCGAGGAGGGTCAACAAAGTAGTCTAAAAATTCTAAACCAAATTGATTACGGGTATCTGTTATTGGAAAGTTTTCCATGAAGGTATTAAATAAACCTTCATCGGCTCTTTCATCTGATTTTGTTTCTAACTGGAAAAAATCCTGGAAGGATTTTATCTGAATATCTAAGAAATCTGGATATTCTGTT
>JAQCJC010000071.1 GCA_027593245.1 Bacteroidota bacterium
GGAATCGAACCAGGGACACACGGATTTTCAGTCCGTTGCTCTACCAACTGAGCTAAGGTACCCCGCTTACAGCGTTTGCAAATATAATGCAATTTTAATATTCCCAAAGTAAAATTTTAAAAAAATGGTTTTGTAAATTTACACCCTAATAATTTTTATGAATTTAATAATTGACATCGGAAACACAAGTGCAAAACTTGCTATTTTTGAACATAATAAACTCAAGGTTTTGGAGCGATCAAGCGCATCAAAATTGCTTTTTTCTGTAAAAAAATTACTAAACAATAACAGCGAAATAAGCAAAATCCTAGTTGCTTCCGTAGCAACTATTCCTCACGGCCTCATTGCCAATTTGTCGACACAATGCGAGGTCCTAGTTTTGGATCGACATTTCAAAATGCCATTTGAAAATTTATATAAAACACCAGAATCCTTGGGGATTGATCGACTAGCTCTCGTTGCTGCAGCAATAGATCAATATCCAAAAACAAATACCCTAATAATAGATGCTGGAACTTGTATCACCTATGATTTTGTTAACGCTAAAGCTCAATATTTGGGAGGTGCTATTGCTCCGGGGCTTATTATGCGCTACACAGCTCTTCATGAACATACAGCAAATCTGCCTATGCTGAAACCCTCATCTGTTGAACACTTTATTGGTACCAGTACAACATCTTCCATCCACAGTGGTGTGGTACATGGGACAATTCAAGAAATAAATGGCGTAATTTCATCATATTCATCAAATTATCCAGAATTAACAGTTATTTTAACAGGTGGAGATGCTAATTTCTTGTGTAAACAATTTAAAATTAGCATATTTGCGAACTCGAATTTTCTATTAGAAGGACTTAATTTTTTACTAGAATTTAAATCAAACTAATGTTTAAAAAGTTTATAATTTGTACAATTGTTGCGTGTTCTACATTTTCTCAAGCACAACAAGGTACTAGTTCTCCCTACTCATTTTATGGTATAGGTAGCCTAAAGTTCAAGGGTACTGTTGAAAACCAATCGATGGGAGGCTTAAGTGTTTATACAGATAGTATACACATCAATCTTAGAAACCCTGCCTCTTTTGCAGGAAAAAATTTATCGTTCTACAACAACGAAGCACGTCCTGTTAAGTATGCCATTGGAACAAGCTTTTCATCAACAAACCTCAAAACAAATACGGATACAGACAAAGCCGGAAACTCATCTGTAGACTACTTAGCTCTAGTGCTGCCCATGGGTAAGTTAGGGTTTGGTTTTGGCCTGATCCCTTTTTCATCAGTTGGTTATAAACTTCAATCCAGAAATGCTGACGATCAAATTCAATATCGTTATCGAGGTGAAGGTGGTGTCAATGAAGTTTTTTTTGGAGTTGGCTATCAATTACACAATAACCTAAAAATTGGTGTAGATGCACATTATAATTTTGGAAGTATCAGCAACACAAACATTGCTTTTGGTTACAACGATCAAGGTCAATTACTTCAGTACCAAAGCCGCGAAGTAAATCGTTCGGATATAGGCGGCTTTTCATTTAATTTCGGTCTTGCTTTTGCCAAAAGTATTTCTAAGAATTTAGAGTTGATGGCAACAGCTACGTATACCCCTCTAGCCAACCTAAGCTCTGAAAACACAAGTCAATTTGCTACTATATCAATTGATTCAACCGACAAAGAATTTGTAATTACATCGTCTGAAGTCGACTTAGCAGCACTTAATTTAGCAAACACTAATTTAACCCTTCCTTCCAAAACATCCTTCGGAATTGGAATTGGACGTCCAAGGAAATGGTTTGCGGGAATAGATTTTAGCCTTCTTAACACTTCAGAATTCTCCAGCAATTTTATTTCTGTTGACAATGCTTCTTTTGAAGATGCATCATCAATTTCAATTGGTGGTTTTTTTATTCCCAAATACGATTCTTTTAGCAGCTACTTTAAGCGTGTAGTTTACAGAGCTGGATTGCGCTTAGAACAAACTGGTCTGGTGGTTAATAATGAATCTATTGACGAACTTGGCATATCTTTTGGAGTAGGTGTACCAGTGGGGCGCTTATTTTCAAATGCAAATATTGGGTTTGAAATTGGTCAGCGCGGAACTACATCATCGAATTTGGTGCAAGAAAACTTTTTTAATGTTAGTTTAAGTCTTTCGCTCAATGACCGATGGTTTGAAAAAAGAAAATTTAATTAAAAATATAATAATACACATAACAAATCTCAAGATGAAATTTAAACTTACACTTTTTTTGACGTTTTTAAATTTGGCCTTTTCCCCTGTTTTCGCTCAAAATGAGCAAGATATACAATCCTTATCTATTTTTAGTGAATATGTAAAGGCAAAAAACTACGATTCTGCATATGCACCATGGATGGAGCTTCGTCAGAGAAACCCACTTTTCAACAAAGCCATTTTTGTTTACGGGGAACGCATTTTGAAACACAAAATAAAAAATACTACTGCTGCCGAAAAAACTGCATTTATCAATGATATGATTAAACTTTGGGAGGAACGCGCAACCTTTTTTCCTTCAGTAACTCCTAAGGGGACATACATGGCTAAAGCATGTCAATTACAATACGATAATCGAAAGGAGTTAGGACTTACTAACGATGAGTTATTTACAGCTTTTAATCAAGCTTACAAAGCAGATGCAAAAACATTCACAAACCCAAAAAGTTTATACACCTATTTTTCTTTAGTTGTAGAAATGTATGATGCCAAAAATATACCCGCACAGGAGCTGTTTAACATGTACGATGAAATTAGTGAAAAGGTTGAAAATGAGGTTAAAAATTACACGAATAAGCGTAATGCATTTTTAGATGAGGACGGTGAATCCAAGGAGCTTTCAAGATCTGAAGCTTCTGAGTTAAAATCTTACAACAGTTACCTAAATGCATACAATCAAATTTCATCAAGTATTGATACTAAACTTGGAACACGTGCAAATTGCGAAAACCTCATTCCATTGTACACAAGAGATTTTGAAATATTAAAAAATGATGGTTTATGGTTGCAGCGCGCCATGAACAGAATGTATGCAAAAGAGTGTAATGATGATCCTTTGTTTGTACGTATTGTAGAACAAAAAAATGCCCTGGAGCCTAATGCCGATACTGCGTTTTATCTAGGGATTTTAAAAGAAAAAGCAGGGCAGTCTGCAGAGGCTTTGAATTACTACAACCAGGCGATAACCCTCGAAACGGATGAATTTGCCAAATCTAAAATATTGTTCAAGATTGCCGCAAATTTCAAGAAAAAGGGACAGTACAGTCAAGCTAGAAGCTATTACATGAAATCCCTCAAATTCAACCCGAGTTTAGGAAAAGCATATTTAGCAATCGCCTCCATGTATGCCAAAAGTGCAAACAATTGCGGAACCGATAATTTTTCTAAACGTGCGGTATATTGGTTAGCTGCAAATGAAGCTGCTAAAGCTGCTCGTGTAGATCCAAACATGAAGAAAAATGCAGCTAAGTCTATTGCTAATTACAAGGCCAAGGCCCCGCAAAAGAGTGAAATATTTTCATCAGGGCGAGCAGGTCAAGTGATTAATATTGGCTGTTGGATCCAACGCAATGTTACAGTACCAAGTTTGTAATTTGAATCTATTTAAAAACATAATCAAAAGCACCGTAATCCTAGTATTGGGAGTGGTGCTTTTTTCATGTGAAAAACGTTTAAATAAAATTCAAAATAAATCTAAAGTTTCATATTTGCCTGTTTCTATTGCGGAAAACATCAATACCAGGCATACCGACTCGGGTCGACTGACTTCCATATTAGAAAGTCCTAAAATGATTAATTTTTCAAACAGAAAATTCCCATACTATCAATTTCCAGATGGGATCGATCTTACACTTTTAGATGACTCAAATCAAGAGAGTGTAGTTATAGCCAATAGTGCAGTCATTTACAATAATACAGATTTAATCGATCTCAGAGGAAATGTGGTGCTCACAACAGCAACCAATGATACGCTATTTACGGACCAGCTCTATTACGACCAAAAAAAGGAATGGTTATTTACTGATTTTCCTGTCAAATTTAGGACAAAAGACTACCTCACTAACGGTAATGGCTTTGATGCCAATCAAGATTTCACTAATGCACAAGTATTGGAAGTAACTGGCCGCATCTACATTGAGGAATAATATGTATATTTACCTTGATCATATACTTTAAAATTCAATATATCTAATGAAACTTATATCTTATTTCAAATACTTTTACATTATTTTTGCTGTTCTATTCTCCTATAATGCGGTTTCAAAATGGAGTACAAATAGAAATGGTGCATATATGTCTTTATTTTTCGTGGCTTTTGCCATCTTTATTTTCTTTTTCAGAAACAAGTACCAAAAACGCTTTAAAGATCGAGGTAAGTTATAAGCATGTCCTTAGATACCCTAATTATTGTATTGAGCTTGATTTTTTCAGCCTTTTTTTCAGGAATGGAAATCGCATTTATTTCTTCCAATAAAATACATATTGAAATTGAGAAAAAGCAAAACGGTATTCTTTCACTCTTATTAACCAAAATTACCGAAAAACCTTCCAAATTTATTGCTACAATGCTCATTGGAAATAATATCGCTTTGGTAGTTTATGGCTTGTATATGGGGGATGTTTTGGTGGCTTGGTTTACTCAGCATTTACCTACGGATTCAACGCTTGTTTACTATCTGTTTAATGAGCTTAGTTTGTTGACACAAACCATCATATCTACCTTGGTAATTTTGATTTCAGCTGAGTTTTTACCTAAAGTTTTTTTTCAAATCTATGCCAATTCACTGTTGAAGTTGTTGGCGCTTCCTGCTTTCATGTTTTATGTTTTATTTTCTCTAT
The DNA here is from genome assembly GCA_027593245.1 of Bacteroidota bacterium. Taxonomy (GTDB): domain Bacteria; phylum Bacteroidota; class Bacteroidia; order Flavobacteriales; family Flavobacteriaceae; genus UBA3537. The sequence goes on from JAQCJC010000071.1 coordinate 4,849, forward strand.
TTTCAGATTTCGTTATTTGGATATCCGACTTCCTATTAAAGACATTTTTCAAAACTAAAGGTGATGATGTGCAGTTGGTATTCACTAAAGTTGATCTCGGTAATTACATAAGTGAGCAAATGCAATCTGTTGAGGCCGATGATGAGGTTGATAGCGAAATCATCATTTTTCAAAATGCATTAGAATTTTCAGAAGTCAAAGCCCGTGAAGCAATGGTACCACGGACAGAGCTTACAGCAATAGAAATCCATGATACAATTGAAAATTTAAGCAAGTTGTTTACCCAAACAGGTCATTCAAAAATTGTTGTGTACAAGAGCACAATTGATGATATCTTAGGCTATGTGCACGCTTTTGATTTATTCAAAAATCCAAAGACCATCAAATCGATGTTAATGCCCATAGAGTTTGTTCCAGAAACTATGTTAGCTAAAGATATTTTAAATGTTTTGACTAAAAAACACAAAAGCTTAGCTGTTGTTTTAGATGAATACGGAGGAACCTCTGGAATTCTTACTGTTGAAGATATTGTCGAGGAATTATTTGGTGAAATCGAAGACGAACATGATTCGGTAGCTCTAATTGAAGAACAAATGGATCAGCTTAATTTTTTATTTTCTGCACGCTTGGAAGTAGATTACTTGAACGAAACCTATAAATTGCAGCTTCCAGAGCATGAAAATTACGAAACTTTAGGCGGTCTAATTGTACACCATACTCAGGAAATTCCAGAACAAAATCAGCAAATAATTATTGATCGTTTCATTTTTACAATTCAAGAAGTTTCCAATACGAAAATTGAATTAATTGCTCTTAAAATAGAGCCTCAAGATTGAGATAATTTTAGCACCTTCAATTAAAACCATTTCCTTTTTATTATTTCAAATTAAATTGGTATTTTCGTCCACTATATTTTTACAAAATCTAAGAATAAAATACCATGGCAGTATTAAATAAAATAAGACAACGATCTATTTTTCTTATCATTATCATTGCACTCGCATTGTTCTCATTTATTATTGGGGATATTTATCAAAATCTTGGTTCATCTTCTGCGAACGATTCGGCAATTGCTGTTGTCAACGGTGAAGATATTGAACGCGATGATTTTATGGCGAAAGTTGAAAATGCACAAAGACAATCTGGTGGTTCAATGACCAACACCCAAGCAATGAATCGTGTTTGGGAAAGTGAACTCCGTGAAAAAGTAATGCAGTCGCAATACGATGCTGTTGGAATTTCTGTTGAGCGTGATCATATGCGAGACTTACTAAAACAAAATCTTACTTCTTTTGAGGAATTTAAAAACGAAGCAGGATTTTTTGATGAAGACAAACTGAACGAATTTATTGCTAACCTCAAGGCCATATCTCCTGAAACTACAACATTAGGTGGCACACCAATCAACTACCAATCATGGACAACATTTGAACAAAATGTTGCTGTTTCTGGAGTGCAACAAACGTATTTTAACTTGGTTAAAGCAGGAATCATTGGAACATTGACAGAAGGCGAATTGGATTACCAATTAGAAAACAACAAAGTAGATCTTAAATATGTACAAATCCCATACTCAGCTGTGCCGGATAGCTTAGTTGAGGTTAAAAAATCTGAAATCAAGGCGTATATGAAGCGCTTTCCTAAAAAATATGAAGTTGAAGATTCAAGAGATTTAATCTATGTTGAATTCAAAGAGGAAGCTTCTCTTGCGGATGAGCAGGCTATCCAAGACAACTTGAAAGCCCTTATCGCCGATCGTGAGGAGTACAACGAAGTTGCAAAAGCCAATGAAACTGTCGTTGGATTCAAAAACACAAAAGATCATGCAGCTTTTGTAAATGCAAATTCGGCACAAAAATTCAACGATACTTACGTCTTTAGATCTTCTTTTTCATCTGAAATAGCTGACAAAATTACTGAACTAAACGTGGGGGATATACATGGCCCTTACAAAGAAGGTAACTTTTTTAAATTGACCAAAATGGTGTCCAAAAAAGGCATTGCTGATTCTACTAAAGTAAGACATATTTTGATCCCCTTTGTAGGCGGTGCTCGTGCAGACGCTACAGTGACCAAAACCGATGCCCAAGCCAAAGCTACGGCTGATAGTATTTATAAGGTATTAACAAGAAGTCGTTCCAAATTTAAGTCTTTATTGTCTTTGTCTTCAGACAAAGTGAGCAATGAAAAAGAAGGGGTTATCGAATTTGCGTACACAGACGGATTTGCACCCGAATTTAAGGCCTATTCTTTTGAAAATCCAAAAGGAAGTCTTGGGGTCGTACGAACCGACTTTGGGTATCACGTTATCGAAGTTTTGGATCAAGGCCAAAAACAAGATGCATTTAAAGTAGCGACTATAGCTCAAGAAATTGAACCATCAGTTGAAACCATAGATGAGGTCTTTAAAAACAAATCTAAATTTGAAATCGCAGTGGCTGATGCTGATTTTAAATCAATAGCTGAGGAAAACAAATACAACGTTCGTACAGTAAATAGTGTTAAGGAATTAGAAGAAAACATCCCTGGTATTGGCGCACAACGCGCTATTGTACGCTGGGCTTTTGAAGACGGTGTTCAAGAAGGAGATTTTAAAAGTTTTAGCACTACAGCAGGTGGTTTTGTTGTTGTAAAAATTACTGCAGTGAACCAAGCAGGACTCATGTCTGTTCAAGATGGATCGGTTACTGCACTTCCAGAGGTTAGAAAAGAGAAGAAAGCGACTTACATTAAAGACCGAATTACTGCATCAACACTAGAAGATATTGCTGCTTCAGAAGGCCAAACAGTGAAAACTGCAGTTGCAGTAAACATGAAAAACCCTACGCTTTCTGGCGCGGGTCGTGAGCCATTGGTAATTGGAACTGCTTTTGGATTAAAAGAGGGTGAAACTTCTGAACTGATTGAAGGGAACGCCGGGGTTTATGTGGTTCAAGTCACAAAAAGGACAGATGCTACAGCACTGGCCAGCTATCAAGCTGCAGCCAACAGAGTTGGACAAGCCAAAGAAAGTGCAGTAAACACACAGTTGTATAACGCTTTAAAAGATGCCGCAGATATAGAAGACAACAGAGCTGTATTTTATTAGAAACACATTTATGTAGAATTTTATAATGGGGCTGATTTTTCAGTCCCTTTTTTTATGCCTTTTTTTAAATGTATTTTAAAGGCTCTAAAACTCAAACAACTGTACTACAGGAACATCTAAAGCCGTTGCTATAGCTTTAGCTTTGGCAATGGTAATATTACGTTTGCCGCGTTCTATGTTGGTATAGTTGTTTTTATGAATCCCACAACCGTCGGCGACATGGTATTGCTTGAGGCTTTTGGTCTTGCGGATGTTACGTAAATTAAGCCCAAAGGCCTTCAAAAAATCTTCATTAGATTGAGTTTGCATTTGTGGAGTTTAAAAACAGGTATAAGTTTGAATAGATATAAAATGAGCTTATGTAAATTTACAATATATTGTAATATGTTACAAAAAACTACAAAAGTATCTCCCCGAAGGCTAAAATAGTATTATAACCTTTATCCTTAAAATAGTGATGGTTGTTTCCTGTTGCCAAAAAGAAATCACCACCCCAAGCGCCCAAGCTTTTTATCGCTCCGGAGTAGTCTGTAAAATGTGTGGTTTTTAGTGGGGGGTGTTGGATAAGATTGCCCACTAAGGTTTCATGTTGTGTGATTAGAGACTCAAACGCTTCTAAAGTTGTGGCCTTGAGTAGTGCTTCTGTAATGGCATTCAATTCAATAAAATCCAATGCTTTAGTAGTTTTTAGAGCGTTATAGGCTGCAATGGCCTCTCTGCTATTTTGTTTTTGGTTGCGGTGTACAAAAAACAATTGATCTTTAAACGGCGGATCAAAATCTACAATTTTTATAAGTGGTGTACTGTTTTGACGTTGATATAAAATGGGGTGTGGACGTTGTGCACAAGCAATATCATAACCACTACCGCCAAAGGTGTTTTCGAGCAATGCAAAAGCATCTATATTGGCCCATTGCGCCAAATTGTTAATGAGGGTAGAGGAGGAGCCCAACCCCCAGTTTTGAGGAAACTCCAAATGGCTATGCATTTCAAATCCATTATGATGTTTAAAAAAGTTGGGTTGAAGTTTGGCAATCGCCAAAAAACACTCCGAAAGTCGCTTTGCTGTTTCATTGGTTGAGTTTGCTTTAAAGCTTGGAAGTTGTAAAGTCGTTTCAAACCAAAGTATGCCTTTATGGTCAAAACTTTTCCAGCGAATTTCGGGGCTTTCAATGGGTTTTACCTCTAAAGATTGGCCAAATTTTGATGGAAGCGCTAGGGCTTTTGCACCATCCAATACCGCATATTCGGCGGTCAGTAAAAGTTTTCCGTGACTATAAAATTTACACATTAGTCTCGGAGTTTATTTAAGGCTTCTGCCACTGCACGGTGCGAAACACCGTTGGTTTTAAAATGTAAAATCAAAGTTTCTTTTTCAGTATCTGTTGCGCCTATTTGATTTAAAATGTTCATTAAATGCATTTTCATGTGTCCTTTTTGGATTCCTGTTGTAGTGAGTGAGCGCAAGGCGGCAAAATTTTGTGCCAGTCCCGCTACAGCCACTATTTCCATAAGCTTGGTTGCAGAGGGGGTTCCTAGCATCTCCAACGCCAATTTGACCATTGGGTGTAAACCTGTTAACCCGCCTACAGTACCCAATGCCAAAGGTAAATCCATCCAAAATCTAAAAACGCCATGTTCTAAACTGGCATGAGATAAACTAGTGTATTGTCCGTCTTTAGCAGCGTAAGCATGAACCCCAGCTTCAACCGCTCTAAAATCATTTCCTGTGGCGATGACCACTGCATCTACACCATTCATGATACCTTTGTTATGGGTTACAGCACGACAGGGCTCTACTTCTGCTATACGTACTGCTAGAATAAATTTTTCCGCAAATTCTCTGCCTGTAAAATGCCCTTCTAAAGTGAGTTCGTCTAACGAACAAGATACCTCGGCACGGACCACACAATCGGGGACATAATTGGATAAAATACTCATGACTACCTTGGGTTTATGCCCATGGAGTTCTGTACTATTTTGACTTAATGCTTCAAAGGTTGTGGCGATTTGCTCCAAACACGAATTTATA
>JAQCJC010000072.1 GCA_027593245.1 Bacteroidota bacterium
CTTTTCTGTCAAGAAAACGTAAATACTGCAACAGAATATGGCTGTTTAACAGAAGATGGTTATATGATCTTCAATGATACAGACGCTTTCGGTGATGCTGAAGTCGGGGTAATTAAAGTCAAATTATAAATCAAAGTGATTCAAAAAACCATCTATCACCAGCGGCTGAGACTAAAATGACATTACCATAGGCTGTAAAGTCACCTGTTCTGATGATGGCTTTTACATTTTTCGATAACTCTTTAAGTTCTTTGTGGCTCACAAGCTGAACCTTTACCTTTTCCTTAAAAATGTTTTTTATACTTACAAAGGTGCTTGGATTATGCATTTTTGTTTCATTGGCAATTATCATTTTTTCCACAGAATAAAATTGGCCTAAAACTTCTAAAACTTCAGTGACTTTTGGTGTATTCTCACTTAATGAAATATCAACAACTTCAATATCATTTGGAGTTGCAAACCCAGCATCGACTACCATTAGCAAATCCCCATGGCCCTGCTCTGAAATTAATCTAGAAATATCTCTATTAACAATGCCAATTTCTTTCATTTGTTCGATTCCAGATATAAAATTAATTAATAATCAACGAGACGATAATTCGAAATACATTGGAGTAGTTGAAGATTTCTCAATCCAAACTAAAAGTTTGTTTTTTCCATCGGTATGTTTTGTAATACCCCATTTCGCATCACTTGGCTTTCCATCAACTGAAATATTGGGTTCAGAATCAGAATCCCAATTATTGAAAATTAAACATGCATTTTCAAGAGGATTTTCATCTGTAGCTAAAATTGTAAGTGAAACCTCATCATCTTCTTTGTCAAAAACATATGCACGTTGCAATTTATTATAAGCACCTGTGCAGCCTCTAACTCCTTTGAGCATAGGCGGTGTTAACCATGATTTGGCTAGCGGAATTAATTCAATTGGTGATTTGTTTAACATGCCCTCTAGTAAAATTTTTGTTTGATAAGGCCTACTACCATATTGCTCATCATAATCTTCCCAATAAATATGTGACAATGAGCTATGGCTCGTACGATCTGGAAAACTGGCATATCTGCCATCCGAAGGCATCTGGGCTACTGGCCAATGGTTCCATGTTGGAAAGATCGCATAATCAGTAATTTCACCACCATAAACATTAGACCAAATGATATCATCAGTTATTGTAACTGGGTCATAATCGCCTTTATAATTTACATGATGAATATTTGCTCTTTCTGGAAGGTCAATCCCATCTGGTGGAAGTGGATTCCAATCATAGGTTTTATATGCACCATCACTCACCCGAACCATAGTGAATGTAGAATCTCTCTCAATCAAATTGTGTGGATGCTGATCTGGCCCAAATATTGCCATCGACTCTTGCCACTCATGTATTCGATCTCCGCTAGTCCACAATTGCTCAGCTTTTGCAGCAACTCCATCTGGGTAAATAAAATAGTACCAATCTGCCACATCATACCAACCTGTATCACTGTCAAAGTTTGCTTTGTATTTATTAACATCTACTAATGGGAACCTGTAATGAACGACTACTCTTGCAGGTGTGTTTTCAATTATCCTAACGTGATTGTAGTACACTTGCTTATCAGACATTGGTTCTTGGCAACCCTCACCTCCTGAAGTACTCCAAGTTTCATTAAACTCATTGCTGTACCAAAAATTATTTTCATTTACCATCATTGGAATGTAGCTAACACCTTTCCAGAAAATGAATTTTGTTGGGTTGTCCTCAAATTCAACAACAATGTCAGAGTGATCACTGAATCTCCACAGGTTATCCCAATTGTCATAAAAGTCCAAGTTTGTATAATATGCTCCAAAGGATTTTCTATTCTCACCTGTTGGCAAATCTCTTTTATCAAGGTCAACAAATGAAATGTGTTCTAACGAACTATAAGACTGTTTAATTTCATTTTTTGAAAGAGATCGATCATAGACTTTAACTTCATCAATTAAACCATCAAAAGAATAGGATGCTGGAAAAGTGTTTTCTCTAACTGGATTGATCGGTCTCCTTGGTTTTCCTTTTCCAATTTGAATATCCTTATTGGAAAGAACAATATCCCCAAAACCAACATTTTTTTCATCTGTTTTACGTCCGTTGACATAAATTTTCATTTTTCCACTCGCTTTTGAATATGTAGCAACAATATGGTACCATTTTTTTCTTTCTAGAAAATAATCGGAAGTAAGTTCTTGCCATACTCCATCGATATTTAATTTAAATCCTGGGTTTCCGTTTCCGTTGACACCTAAAAAGTAACCAATGTCTAGCTCCTTTTCATATTTGACAGTAAATTCTATTTCATCAAAGTCAATTTCCTGTTCAACTTCAACTCCTCCCTCTTGATTTTCGGGATCACCTCCAACAAGTCCAACAGATAAATCCCCCTCTCTTTTATCAATTTCAGTTATGTCATATTTTCCTCTATACAATCTCACTGTTTCAGGCACATCATCAGCTTGTTGAATGATTGGGCACCAATTCCAGGGATAAGCCCCTATCGCAATCCATCCCTCCAAAGTTATTTCGGTTGTTGGTTTTGGGGCAATTAAAGCAGGAACTTTGACGGCAGTTTTATATCCATCAAATTGAAGAGATTTTCCAGAAACACCTTTCTTCCACACAGTCTTATCCCCTTCAATTTCTAAAATATGATCTGAGTAAAACTCATTGGTATAGTCTCCATTAGATTCGTCAAATTTGAACCAGTTAGAAGTGATTGGCTCTGAAATATTTTTGGCTTTATTCAAAGGCTTTTCAACCTCTTTATTTTTAGAATAATCAACATATTTTAAAATACTTTCTTCTATTCCATTTGAACTTAAAGAAAGTTTAAATTCTGACATACTAATATCAGAATTCCAATCATCTATTTTTTCAGTTCCTTTCTTAACCGTTCTAAGCAAGGTCTTGTTACTACTTATGTAGAAGTATTCATCTACAAAATTTGAGGAACTTACACCACTATGGGGATTTAAACCCCCAAATTCAGGTAGATATCTCCAGTGAACTACTACTTTGTCAGGATTCGATTCAATGATTCGGACATGAGAATATGTATTCACTCTATCAGGCATGACTTGATCTCCATCACCCGATCTACTTATCACCTCATTGACATAAAACCGCTCTCCATTTGAATTTTCCCAATAAGGCAAATAACTTGATCCCCTCCAAAAAACAAACTTTCCATTACCATCCCCAAAATCAACGACTATATCCGAAAACTGACCAGTCCTATCATATTTCTCCCAATCTTGACCTGTGGTAAGTTTAGTATAATAAGCCGATATTTCAATTGATTCATCTTGTGCGTAAATATTTGGAGAAAAAATAAAAAATAAGACTAAAATATTTTTTTTCAATTGCTTTGACATTGTGAATGTTTATTTAAAATTTTAGTTTGTTTTGACTGAATTAATTGTTAATTCAGATTTTTCAAGACCTTCAGAGGTTGCAATAATTTTAATCTTTCCACTATTAGTTGTTGATTTTACCACAAGCAACGCTAACCCATTAAAAGCAGAGCGCTGAGGCATTTGATAGCTTTCAATACATGTTGGATCTCCGTTTCCAACAGCTGCAAGGGTCCCTTCACCTTCAATTTCAAAATAAATCAAATTTGAAGATTTTGGACATAAATTATGATTTTCATCCTCTACTTTAACAGTTATAAATGATAGATCATAACCATCAGCATTAATCGTTTCTCTATCGGCAGACATAGATAGTTTTTTAGGAACATCAGCCGTAAATATTTCTTTTTCACAAAGTTTTTTTCCTTCACTATCATAGCCAACAGCCTTGATACTGCCAGGCTGGTAAGTGATATCATCCCAAATAAAACGATATACATCTTCATTGTTTTTCTTAACTCCTTTTGAATCTCCATTTACAAACAATTCAACGGACGCACAGTTTGAATAAATATATATTGGAGTGATTTCTCCTAACCTATTCTCCCAATTCCAATGTGGGAGTAAATGAATCATAGGCTCAGATGTCCATTGACTCTGGTATAGATAAAAGCGATCTTTCTTGAACCCACACATGTCAACGATGCCAAAATATGAACTATGCGCGGGATAGTTTCCAGACTCATAGGGGTCCGGTTCACCATGATAGTCAAATCCTGACCATACAAACTCACCTGCAATCCACGGAACTTTTTGAAGCTCGAATTCCAAATCTGGTAAGGCTCCAAAACCTGTGTTGACAACATCATATGATGTTATTTGTTTAGAGGGGTGATAATATTCTGAATAAACTCGTTCAACTGGAAAATGATACACTCCTCTAGAGCTTAAAGTTGCAGAAGTTTCTGTACTTAGTAAAGGGAGTTCTGGAAATTGACTGTGAATTAGATCGTATCGGTCTTGCCAATAATTCATACCAAAAACATCAAAATACTTCTCTAGCTCTTTATCAAAAACAGTTGACAAATGAACGCCTGCGTTAACCGGGCGAGTGGGGTCCATTTCTCTACATATATCTGAAAGCATTTTAGCATTCTTTTTTCCAACTTCAGTATCAAGGTCTGGAACTTCATTGCCAATACTCCACATCATTACTGAAGGATGATTGCGATCTCTTTTAAGTAAGGCCCTAGTATCTCTTTCAGCCCACTCATCGAACCATATATTGTAACTGTTCTCAACATTGGTTTTGGCTGTAGACCATTCATCAAAAGTTTCATCTATGACCAAAATTCCCATCTCATCACATAGAGAAAGCTGCTCAGACGAGGGAGGGTTATGAGCTGTCCGTATTGCATTGACTCCCATTTCTTTCATGATTTCTAACTGCCTTTCCAATGCCCTTGTATTTACTGCAGCACCTAAAGGCCCAAGATCATGATGCAAATTGACACCCTTTAGTTTTAGATTTTTACCATTAAGTGAAAATCCTTTGTTAGCATCAAATTCAATTGATCTTACGCCAAATTTTGTGTCGTAAGTATCAATGATTTCACCATTTAAAATCACTTCAGACTGAGCTGTGTACAAGTGAGGATTTTCAAGATCCCAGAGTTGATGGTTTTCAACAATTAACTCGCTGGAAACTTGTGTTTTACTTTCAGATGCAATTTCAATCCCTTTATTATTTGTGAGTGCAACAAGATTCCCGTCCGAATTGAAAATAGAAGTAATTAGTTCGATGCTAACACTATCTTTTTGTTTATTAACCAAGTCCGTTTCAACAACTATTTTCGCATAATCTTTTTTGATTTCAGGTGTGGTAATATATGTTCCCCAGTGGTCAACATGAGTTAGATGCGTTTGATTCATCCAAACATTTCTGTAAATCCCAGAGCCAGGATACCATCTTGATGAACGATCTTGATTGTCAACTCTTATCGCAATAACATTTTCAGCATTTTCGATTACCTTATCAGTAATGTCAAGCTTAAATGAAGTATATCCGTATGGCCATCCACCTATATACTCTCCATTTAAAAACACCTTAGAATTTCTCATTATCCCACCAAACTCTAAGTATAAGTTTCCGGTAATAAGGGTGGGTGAAAATGATTTTCTATACCAGCCTACACCTGGATAAGGCAGATAACCACCTTTGAAACTAACCTCTTCTGTAAATGGACCCTCAATAGCCCAATCATGTGGCAAGCTAAGTTCTCGCCAGTTATCATCGTCAAAACTATGGAGATGTGCATCAACTAAGTCTTCATTGATAAATTTCCAATCATCGTTAAACAATACCCTTTTTCTTTGAACTTTGTCATCTACGATACTACATGATTGAAAAAATATAGTCACAGATAGAAATAATATAAATTTTGATTTATTTAAGAACATAATGTTTTTATTTTGATTATTGGATCTTAGTAATAATCAATTCTGATTGTTGATATGAAATTTGGTCGATCCATATTATTAAATCGGTGCCTTCTAATGTTTCTTCGAAACCATATCTTAATTGTTCCTGTTTTTTAAGATTTTTTCCATTAAATGTTGCTGATATTTCAGAACGCCCCCAATTAGAAATAACAAATGCAGGGTTGTATAAAGGAGATTCCTGTGAAGCATTAATGGTTAATATCAGTTCATCTTTTGAGTCTAAAAGATTGTGTTTGTAGGCTTTTTCACTTTGATCATAGTTGATTTTTGAATCGCCGTTTAAATAAATTGTTGGATATGAAATCCAACTTTTTGCAACATTCAACAACTCAGAATAATCTTTATCAGTCATTCCGATTAACATCAGCTTTGTAATTGAGTTATCTGTCATTTTAAATGCATCCCAATGCCAGTGTGAAAGTGAAGAATGAGCAGGTCGGTCTGAAAATTGAGCATACCTACCATCTGTTGCTTTGGTTGCTACAGGCCAATGATTCCACCAAGGAAAAACAGAAACATCTCGTCTTATTTCACCTGCATATATATCATATGTTGGATTATCAATAGGTCTAATAACAGAAAAAGGTTTGAATTTTGACTTCGTATTAATTCTTTTGATGTTTGCATTGTCTGGTTCGCCTGGCATGAATGGTGGTACTTCGTTCTCCCAACTAAAAGTAGCTGTTTGACCAGACATATTCCCCATTGTCAATGCTTCGTATTCAAGTATGTCTTCTGGACTTTGACCTGGACTTAAAACCATAATATCTTCTTGCCATTCGTGTGCAGCCCTAGGAGCATTTGAATAGAGAACATCTTTTCGAATTGCCGTCATGTCTGGATATACATAATAAATTTCTTCTACCCAGTCACCCCAACCAGTTTCGGGGTCCTGAAATGCGAAATTGTTGAAGTTGTCAACAAGTCCATATCTCCACATTACAACTACCCTAGCATCATTATTCTCAATAATTTTGACGTTTGAATAAGTATTTCTTTTGTCAGACATTGGCTCGCAACTGCCATTCTCGTTCCATCCTTCGTTAAAAGCATTGTTGAACCAAATTCCATTTTCAGACACAAAATTGGGGATGTAATTTGTTCCACGCCAAAATAAAAATTTACAGTCTGACTTATCAAAACGAACAAGAACATCTGCATTATCACCAACATGCCATGGAGCATCCCAAGCAGGATAGTAATCTAATGTGGTGTTTACGGCCCCAAACTTTTGCTTGCCGCTTGGTCCACTTGGCAATGTTCGATCTGGAAGAGAAACATTTTTTTTGTTCAAATCAAGCTTATTTATTTTTGAGATAATCTTGTCCGACAATGCATAGTCATAAATTTTAATTTCATCTATTAATCCATCATAAAATGAGTAAAGATCTTGGGTTCCATAGGGGCGAAGAGTACCATAGGGTTTTGATTTCTTTCTACTTTTGCCGATTAATAATGATGTATTTGAAACAGATTCGTCTAAAGCTATCCCCACCGCTGGAGTAAAAGGAGCACTCACTTGCTTTGTTTGAACAAGATTCCCATCAATATAAATTTTCAATCCATCTTCTTGTGAATAAACTGCAGCTACATGTGTCCATTGATTTAAAGGTAAAGTCTCATTTGCCACCAACTCTTCTGTTTTCCCGTTTGTAGCTACCAAAAATGAAAGTCGCCCAAGTGCATCAATATTAAATGAATATCCATTGTGATAACCAATATCTGAGTCAATCTTATTGTCTACAATTGGACATACATGGGTTGGGTATGCGCCTAAGGCGACCCACGCTTCGATAGTGAAATCATTTAAAAAAACAGGGACATTGTCTCCCATTATTTCGACATAGGAACTATAGCCATCTAGCAGAAGTGCATTATTGGTTACACCCGAAACAATTTCATGGTATTTCCCAAATACTTCAGATTTTTTACCCTTTATTTTATCATGAACCGATACAATCTTTTCTTTGGGTAAGTATGTTTCACCACGAACCATAGTTACCTCAACTCGTTCGATATGACTATTATCCAACGGGAGCCACAAAACTGGTTCATTTTGGGAAAAAGCAGAAAAACTGAAACAAAAGATGATTGCTAATGAAACTAAAATATTTTTTGACATATTATTGAAAATGAAATGAATTAATAACCTGGGTTTTGAATTAAATTTGGATTCAAATCCAACTCTGATTGTGGAATGGGTTGAACCTCACTTCGTCCTTCAACAAAAGATTCAAAATTAGGGTCTCTAACAACGTTTTCAGAATTATACATTCCCCAACGCTTTAAATCGAAAAAACGAACAACCTCACCAGAAAGCTCAACCACTCTCTCATGCTTGATTTGCTCCAAAAACGAGTCCTTATCCAAACCTGGCTTTGCAACACTTAAAGGAAGCATATTAGATCTTTCACGAACCATGTCTACATATTGATATGCTTCTTGCGTTTTATTATTCTGATTTAAAACTTCTGCATATAAGAGTAAAACATCTGCATAACGAATAATAATAAAATCCGTACCTCCATCAAATTCGGTTGCAACATCACCTATAAATTCTTGCTCAGAATATTTAAAGTAAGCTGTATTAATTTCTGGGTTACGGAACTGCGTTTCCCACCAGCTATAAGGTTCACCAATAAAATTTTCTGTTGAATTAGGATGAAATAATGTTACATCTAACCTAGGGTCGGGGTTTCCATCTTTATCAGACTCAATAAGAAATGATTCATGAATAAATTTGGTTGGTTGAACGTCACCATATGTTCCTTTTTTCTCTCTTGGGCTAAACCCTTGATGACGTACTGATCTGTTCGACTCAAATGCAGGTCCATCATGCAAAAAGTTGATGTGAAACACAGCCTCAGGATTGATGATATTTTTTTCGGTGAAATTGTCCTCATAAGAAGGCATTAACTGATACTCAGACGAATTTACTATCGATTCAAGTACAGGTTCTGCCATATCGTATTTTTGCTGATGTAGGTAAACTTTTGCCAATATAGCTTGTGCTGCTCCTTTGCTGATTCGACCATAATCTGAATCATTATAATCACTGGCTAAAGGGAGGTCTGGAATCGCCTCAGTTAAAAGATTTTCAATTAGGGTATATATTTGACCATCTTCAGCACGATTTGGTATATCGGAAGCCTGCTGGGTGCGGTCAACATAAGCAATGTTTTCTCCATAAACATTTATCATGTTATAATAAACAAATGCCACGAGCGTTTTCGCCTCTGCTAATATAGCTGGTACATTATCACCAGAAATGGTCTCAGCCTTATCTATAACCTGATAACCCCTAGAAATCATAGCATAAAAATGAATCCACATCATTTCACTTAGAAAGATGTTTGAATTAAAAATTTTAAAACGAAAGGGAGCATAAAACTCATTCGTAGATTCACCAGTTCCCTCGTCAGAAAAACCTGTCAGTATCACTTGAAGATTTCCCAGGTACAATCCACTCAACTGCATAGCATCGTAAGTAGCAATAACGCCTTGAAATAGATCATTTTCTGTTTTCCAAAACGAGGATTCGCTTGCTGTATTAGGATTTACTTGTTCTAATTCAACACATGATGAAAAAAATAATAGTGCAACTAAAAATGAAGGTATTTTTTTTGTGATTTTCATAATAAATAGAATAAAAATTAAAAGCTGATTTCAAAACCAGTTGTAAAAGTCAATAGACTAGGAAATTGTCGAGGATCAATTCCTGGAGTGAAAATGCTATTCCCATCAAATTCAGGGTCTAGCCCCCTGTATTCAGTAAGTGTGAATAAGTTTTGTCCACCAATGAAAACCCTGAGTTTATCAAATTTATTGTTGGGAA
>JAQCJC010000073.1 GCA_027593245.1 Bacteroidota bacterium
CACACTTAAGGCGAAATATCCCTCTGGGTAGTTTAGGGTTGGATTTTTCAACATAAGCTTGATTTTTATGCTGCCATTCTTGGGTGTAAACTTAATCGCATTTGACAATAAATTATGCACAATTTTTTCTAATTTATTTAAATCTATCCAAACAAAGACCTTCTTTTCTGGAACATGATATTCTAGTGAAATATTTTTTTTATCGGCTAGAGAATTAAACTGTTCACTTATTTTTTGGATGGCGCTAACTACATTTATATGAGCGCAAGTGAGTGGTGTTTTTCCCTGCTCAAGCTTTCGGAAGTCTAGCAGTTGTTTTGTTAATTTTAAAAGATAGTCTGCGTTACTTTGAATAGTGTTGTATGATTTTAGACGATCTTCTTTTTTAAGTGAATCAATTTTACTAATGAGTTTTTCTACAGGTCCTAGTATGAGTGTAAGTGGCGAGCGTAGTTCATGCGATATATTGGTAAAAAACTCAAGTTTTGCTGCATTTAATTCTTTTTCTTTTTCTTTTTCAAGCCGGTCAAATTCCAGTTTACGTTTCCTTCTAATATTGATTATTGTATATTGTTTGAAGAGTATTATTACTATCACTAACAAAACGAAATAAAGTATTTTGGTGAGTGTTGTCCAATACCATGGCGGATGTATCGTAATCTTCAATGATGCAGGTTCTTCAGACCAAGTGCCATTATTATTGCTTCCATAAACATAAAATGTATAATCACCTGCGGGTATATTAGTGTAGTTGGCAATTCTTAAGGCAGAGGAAGTTTCAATCCAATCATTGTCAAAACCGTCAAGTTTGTATCTATATTTATTTAGTAAGGGGTTGTCATAATGAAGTGCCGAGAAACTAAGAGAAAAGTTATTGATATTGGCATCCAAAAAAAGATGATCGGTATGCGCTATGCTGTTTTCTAAATATATATCGCCGTCAATGACCTTAAGTGGTTTTACGGGCTCGTACATAACATGTAGGGTTGTTAACACAGTTTTTGGAGGAATATCTGTTGAAGTATTGTTGTTTGGTGTGAAAACATTTATTCCATTAATCCCACCAAAGACCAATTCGCCATCATTTCGTTTAATAGCTGAAATTTCACTCATTTCCGGATTATGCAATTCACTAGCAAGGTAGTATTGAAAGGTTTCTTTTTTTGGATTAAAGGCGATTAGACCATTGTTGGTGCCTACCCACAAGACACCATTGTTATCTTCGGAAATAGAATTGATGACATCATCTGGGAAAAGGCCATTTTTCCGATTATAGCGCTTAAACCCTGTCACGGTACCATCTAGCGAACGAATCATTTTGTTTAATCCACCTCCGATAGTGCCAATCCAAAGGGTTTTGTCTGCACTTTCAAAAATTTGTAAGGTATAGTTACTACCAATACTGGTTGCGTCTTTTGGGTTGTGTTGATAGGAGACAAATGTGCTTTTGGAAATATCGTTGCTATTCTCATCTAATTTGTTTAAACCATTATTTGTCGATAGCCATAAAATGCCATAACTGTCCCTGTAGATATCGCGAATAATCTTTCCAGATAATTGTTTGTTTTCATTCGGAGAATCTATAAATGTGAAGTTAATGTTTTCTCCTTTACCTGTCCATTTCGCTAAGCCCAGACCATGGTCATAATAACCGATCCATAGTTGTTCTTTTCCCTCACCCATTACTGAATGGATTACCCTGTGAAAAACGTTGCTACCATCTCTTTCGGGTTTGTTGTATTTTTTAAAACGAAAAGACTTTGGATCAGCATTTCGGTTTAGCAGAAGCCTGTTTAGCCCTCCATTTTCTGTTGAAAACCAGAGAATGGAGTTGTTGCTATCAATTATGTTTTCGGAAATAGAAAAAACTTTATTTGAACTGATTCCAAAATTATCTTTTGTAGAAGCATATACATTAAAAAAATCGTAACTTTTATTTTTTTGATTTAAAAAACTGAGTCCACCTCCTTCTGTTCCAATCCAAAGGTTTCCAAACTGATCTTCGTGTAAACTTCTAACTTTATTTCCGCCTAAGCTGTTTGAAGCCTTGTCCTTATTAAAGTGACCAAAGCTAAAGGTGTTGTTCGTTTTTTTGTAAACACCCCCTCCGTTAGTCCCTACCCATAGGTTGCCGGTTTTATCTAGATAGATAGATTTAACAGTGTTGTTTTTGAGGGTTAAAAAATCTAATGCCTCAAAGTCTATCGTGTCAACACGAAGCTTACCTTGAACATAGGTCACCGACGATAGTCGATCATCAATTACACACCAAAGTACGCCTTTTGAATCAATAGTAGCTGCTTCATCTGTGACGATGACGGATATAGATGTTGTCGACTCATGTTGATGATAGCTTATGCGATTGCTATATAAATTCCATTTAGAATTGTTAGTGCCTTCCATTTCTTTCACGAAGTAGGCGTCTCTGTGTGGTGTATAGATTATGTATTGTAAACCTGTTTCTGTTTTGGTGTATTGAAGGGCATATGTTTCTTTACTTGTTTCGTAAAAAACAGCTTTATCTTTGGTGTATATCCTTTTAGCAGTATTTTCCTTTTGTGACTTCTCAATATTTTCTAATAAAGTAAACTCCATTTCGTCAATATTTTCTTTGATTAGTGCATAGCAAATTTTGGACTGGAACTGAACCCACAATACACCATCTTGACTTATAGTAATTCTATTTGCGTAACTGCCCATCTCTGGAATAACTGATGTAAAACTTTTAAAACGTTCCGTTTTTGAGTGGTACATATTTAGGCCTCCATCGAGTGTTGCAATCCACAAATTGCCATATCGATCTTTTTTGATGTCTTGTACTATTCTTCCATTTATGGAAGTTTCATTTCCATTAATGGGCTTGAATACATCAAAGTTGTAACCATCATATTTATTCAGACCGTCATTGGTGCCGAACCACAAAAACCCTTCATTGTCTTGAGCGATACAATTTATGTCGTGTTGTGAAAGCCCATCTTTAGCTGTAAAATTCTTAAAAATATCTGCCTTTTGTTGACTGAAACTTATAAGAGGTAAAAGCAGCAAAAAACGAAGCGTTTTTTTCATTAGAAATATTTTGAGAATTTCTATTTACTAAATTACAGTTTAATATTTATTAAATAGGCAAAATTTCAGAGCTGATAATTACTGATCAGTAATTATCAACACAAAAAAGAACATTACAGAAAGTTTGAAGACCTTGGTTTCATCTAATTTTAAAAATTGGAAAACAATCCTTATTAACAACATCAACCAATGATAGAAATTATAAATATTTTAAAAACCTCAAGCCAAAAGATTTTCCGATTTTCGACATGTACACTCGTACTATTCATAGGCTTTATTGCTCATGCACAAACAACTACCGTAAAAGGGACAGTTGTTAGTGCTGAAGATGGGCAACCTGTACCAGGTGTAAACGTACTTATTGAAGGAACCTCAATGGGATCTTCCACGGACTTTGATGGCTATTATTCTATTGAAGTTCCCAACGGAGCAAAACTTGTTTTTAGCTATATAGGGATGATGGAAACCAAGGTTTTGGTCTCTCAAGCAACGCATAATGTTGTTCTAGAAGTCAGTACTACCGGTTTAGACGAAGTAGTAGTTGTGGGTTACGGAACAATGAAAAAACGAGAGTTAACGGGTGCAGTGGCGTCTGTAAAATCAGAGGATATTGTCAAAACAGCAACATCAGATTTTGCTTCTTCCTTACAGGGAAGAATGGCAGGAGTTAGTGTTCGTCAAGGCAATTCAGCTCCTGGTGAAAATGCGCAAATCACCATTCGAGGTATAACCTCTTTCCAAGAAGGCGGCTCTGGCCCCTTATATGTTGTTGACGGAGTTACCTACATCGAAAATCCAAACATTACACCTCAAGAAATAGAATCAATAGAAGTTCTAAAAGATGGTGCTTCTGCATCCATATATGGTTCAAGAGCTTCAGGGGGTGTTATTCTCATTACTACCAAAAAAGGTAAAGAAGGCTCGATGAATGTCAGCTTGGATTCATATTACGGTGTCCAAAACATAAACTCAGGAATTGCTTTAGCAAATACAACAGAGTCATTGTACATTAACGATATTTTGTATAGATATCAAGAAACGAACCAATTTAATCCGCTGGATTTTAATAAAGATGGTCTGCTATACAATACGGATTGGATGGGTGACCTACAGGTTGACATGGCACCTATTCAAAATCACTCCCTTAGTGTAAGTGGAGGAAAAAACGGACTTACATATAATGTAATTGGTACTTATTTTAGTCAAGATGGTTCCTTGTACAACTCAGATTTTGAAAAATATTCCTTGCGATCAAACACATTTTTTAAGAAGAATAAGCTTAGCGCTCAAGCAAACTTAAGTGTAAATGTGAGCGATCAAAACCGAGAGCCATACGCATTGATATATGATGCCATTAGACTTCAACCATACCGTAAGCCCTTGGATGCAAATAGCGACACTTTTACAATTGGCGGTACTAACCCTGAGAACATCTCAAACTTTGCGGGTAAGTTAAAACAAGAAAATGAAACGAAAATCAACTCCTTTAATGGGAATGTGCGTTTAAATTATGATCTGTTCGATGGATTAAATTTAGGTGCAAACCTTGGAAAATCATTCTACAGTAAAAAAGATCGATTTTTTAATCCAAGCTACATTATTTTTAATGAAGAAGGAGTTGAAAACCCAACGGCCAGTAACTATAATGCTCAGTTGAGGTTAGGTGACGGTATAAATAACAGAAGTATTGCCGAATTTACATTGAACTATAACAAGAGTTTTAAAAAGCACCATTTAAAAGTACTTTTTGGGAATACCTATGAAAAGGCATCCTATGAATTTTATCAAACAGGAGCGGATAATATCTCCAATAACATCACTCCTGTTCTTGGAAATGGTGAGCCGATTGTAGGCACGCACTTTATCAACAAAACAAATAGCATTTCGTACATAGGAAGGATAAATTACAACTACAATTGGAAGTATATGCTGACAGCTGTTGTGCGTCGCGATGGGTCTAGTAATTTTGGATCTAGCGAACGTTATGGCGTATTTCCATCTATTTCAGGTGCGTGGACAATATCAAACGAACCGTTTTTTAAAGATTTGAAAGATAGAATTTCCATGGCTAAAATTCGCATAGGATTTGGTACTACAGGAAGTGATAGAATACCTCCTTATGCGTTCAGCCCTGTTGTTATTTCTAATGTTGATTATCCACTAGGTGGCGGAAGCAATCTGGCAACGGGAATGACTCAGCCAGGATATGCAGATCCTAACCTTAAGTGGGAATCTAACATCAGTAAAAACTTTGGTATTGATCTTGACTTTCAGCGCGGAAAAGCAGGCTTAGTAATCGACATATACGAGCAAGATAAAAAAGATATGTTACTAGCCATTGTTCCACCCATTTCAGCGGGTTCCACACCAGTTAGTGGACAAACATATGATCGATTCCTCACCAATATTGGAAATTTACAGAACAAAGGAATCGAGCTAGCAGGACACTTGAATCAGGACTTTGGTGATGTAGATGTAAAGTTTGGTGCCACATTTACCAAAAATGAAAATAAGGTAATTAGCCTTTCAAGAGAAGGTGAGTTTATTTTCGATGGCTATCCAAACATAGTTCGTACAGGCCAAACAGAACCTGTAGCAGTACTTGAGGCAGGATTGCCTGTTGGTGCATTTAAAGTTTACGAGACTACAGGTACAATTAAAACAGATGCAGAGCTAACTGCTTACCAACAATTGGTGCCGACGGCTCAAAAAGGAGATTTACGTTATGTAGATACTGATGGTGACGGTTCACTTACGGCAAATGACAAAGTGTACAAAGGTTCATATCAGCCAGACTTTGAATACGGATTTACAATTGATATGGATTATAGAGCATTTGATCTTTCAGTCCAACTATATGGCGTTGAGGGAAGTACCATTTACAATGGGTCTAAGCAATTTGCCTATAGTATGAAACGCCACAGAGACTTGGTGTATAGTTGGACAGACTTAAATCCAACATCGAATATTCCAACACCACGTTCGAATATTGAACACCCCAATGTTCAAACATCTACCGACTTATTTTTAGAAGACGGTTCATTCTTACGTGTAAGAAATATTATTATTGGTTATTCCCTTCATGAGGATATACTTAAAAAAATTGGGGTTGATAAACTGCGCATTTATGTAAGTGCACAAAATCCCATCACATTTACCAGCTATACTGGCTTTGACCCTGAAGTTGGAAGCAATAATCCCTTCAATGGTGGATTAGATCAAGGAAATTACCCCGTTTCCGCTACATACCTAACTGGATTATCCATTTCATTCTAACGATATAAACAAGCAAAAATGAAATTATTTAACACATACACTTTATTGATTATTGGAGTCCTTTTCTTTATTGGTTGTGAGGAGGATTATTTAAATATCGAAAACCCCAATGACCTAAGCGCAGCTTCGTTTTGGTCAACAGAAAGTGAGATTCAACAAGGTCTCGTTGCTACCTATGCAGCATTACAGTTACAAGGTATGTTAGGCGGTTCCTCATCTATTCAACACCCTGTTCGATCGGATGTTGGCCGACCAAATAATTGGAACGCAAATGCGATTGGACTGAACACTCTTACGTATAACGAAAATACTCAAATTGTGAGTCACCGATGGCGCGATGCATATATTGGTATTTACAGAGCCAATCAGGTTCTTGCCAACATGGACAATGTAAGCATGAGTGAGGCTGTTCGTATACAAATTGAAGCAGAGGCGAGGTTTTTACGTGCATTCTTTTATAATTCACTCTACAGAGGATATAATGGAGGTAGTGTTATTATTCACACCTCAGTCCCAGAGATGAGAGATGATTTTTATAAAAAACCATCTCCTGCTTCTGAGGTATACGCGCTTATTTTACAGGACTTGGAATTTGCATATCAAAACTTACCGCAATCTTATGACGACAGTAGTGACTTAGGTAGAGCAACTTGGGGCGCAGCAACCGCTATGTTGGGAAAGCTACATCTTAATGAGCTTAACTATTCAATTGCAAAAGAATATTTCAAGGAGATACTAGATTCTAACTTATATATGTTAACAGAAGATATAGGTGATAACTTTGACGAGGAACACGAATTTAATAGGGAGTCCATTTTTGAGGTAGCTTTCTCTATCGATGCTAAGCCTGGAACTTCATACGGAGCTCAAGATGGGCCTACGGGGTCAGAGGCAACAAACCGCGCTATTGGATTAGCGACTACACAAGGCGGAGGTTATCGCACAGTTATGCCTTCATACTATATGACAATGCTCTTTAAAAATGATGTAATGGACATGACAAATCCAATAAATGCTTCGCGAACGGGTTCGGCTCCGTACTCGATTCGGGCATCGGTTTCGGTAGCGATAGCTGATGACGATAATACAACCTTATATCAACGTTCCTCGGAAAATGGAGGGGCATACAATAACAGTGAGGCTTCTTATTTGAAGAAATTTCAAAACTGGAAACTTGAACGCGAAAGCGATCAAAGTATCTCTGGAATCAATGAACGTGTGATTCGTTTGGCGGATGTTATGTTGCTTTATGCAGAATGTGTTCTGGAAGTAGATGGCGCCACTGGCTACTCGGATGCATTAGAGTATGTTAATAAAATTCGTACGCGTGCCGGTGTAGTTCCCTTAGCAGAAGCAGATTATGATGCTGATTCTTTAATGGAGCACATTATGTGGGTGGAACGCCCTCTTGAACTTATGTTTGAAGGACATGACAGTCGTTGGGAAGACCTCACGCGTTGGGGAAAGGTTAAAGAACAATACGAACGTTTGGCAGCTAAATCTTACGTCATAAGCGGCAAGATACTGTTTGAATACGACCCTGCGGTACATGGCACTTTAACTGAGATAAAAGAGTTTGTTGAAGCTGCTGATGTGTATAGCCCAGAAGCACATGATTATTTCCCAATACCGGCAACGGAACTGAACTCAAACCCAGACTTTTTAGACAATTAATATGATAAAAATAAACGAGTTTAAACCAAACCAAGTGATGAAAAAATATATCAAAAATACAGCAACTTTCTTTCTTGCTACGGTCCTAATACTCTCGTGTGAAAAGGATTATGACACACCAGAAGCCAATCAATTTTCGGATGCTGTTGCAGTAGCATCAGGGAATAAAAGAATTGAGCGTGGAAATTCATCCTCCTTTGCAGACTTGTCCAAAGGAGTTGTAAATCGCACATGGACAATTCCTGAGTCAGCAACAATCACTAACTTGAACGGCAAGAATGCATCTAGCTTAGATCTGATTCATGTTCGTTTTAATGAACCTGGAAATCATGCAGTTAATTTGAAGGCTGACTTTCAGGTTGATTCTATAAAGCTTGACACGACCTTTAACGTAACTGTTTTGGATCATATACAAACAAAACTAGAGATCATGTCCATAGATGCTGGTTTTTCTGAAATTATGCCTGATCAAATAACCATGTACGAGGGTGGTACAATCAACTTTAAAGATGCATCCTTGGGTGTGCCAAATCGAAGAAAATGGACTTTGCCAGGAGGTGAGCCGTCCTCAGCAGGAGGGATTGGTATTGAAGAGGACGAACTTGTTAAGAATATTAGCGTATCCTACCCAACAATAGGTACCTATGATTTAACACTGGTAACTTGGCGTCAATACCCAACAGGTGAAAAAGACACTTTGTTTTTTAAAGATTACATCAATGTTGTTGAGAATATAGATCCGCCTACTTTAAAGAGTGTCACTGAAAGTGAATCGGGTGTTCTTCATCTTGCTTATGATTTGCCCTTAAAGTTAACGAGTGATATTGTTTCAAATTTGACGCTTACCGTTGATGAAACAACTGTAGCAATTTCCAGTGCAACAATAAATTCTGACGATAACCGAATTGTAGATATTGCCCCATCAGTCAATATCCTAAACAACCAAACTGCCAAACTTTCTTATGACGGCAATGGAGGGCTTATGCGGATAAATGATATTTTGGCACCTGCGTTCACGGATCAAATTATAAATCTATTCTTACCACCAAACTTAGCCGGTGACGAAGTGTTTGGGTTTGAAGATGGCGGTGCAGGTTGGTCACCACCATGGGCTTGGGATAGTAAAGGTACCACCTCATTCCCAAACGATTTTGCTGCATCGGGTTCGTATAGTTTAAGAATGGAGGTTGCTACAGATCAAAAGGTTCGTGCTTACAGTAAGAAAAATGTAAATCAAGGTAAACTGACTGGAGAGTTTGGTCTTGTAGCAGGGCAAAGTGTTACCCTTGAATTAAAGGTATGGATAGACCCATCCTTTACTTCTCCAGGATTACAAGTTGAACTTTTCCGTTCATCAAAATGGGCTGCGTCAGAAGGTTTCTACGCGGATGTTTCAAACTTACCTAGAAGCGAGTGGGTTACTATTAGCTTTCAAGGAATTAAAAACTTTGAAGTAACAGATACCGAAGACTATTGGATGTCTATCCGATATGCAAAAAAGGGTGTCATTTATATTGATGACGTCAAAGTTTATGAACCTCAATAGGGCACAATATTTTATTTACTACAAAATAATAAAAGCACGGTGAATAAAAAAATATTAAAAAAGCACATTTTTCTTTTCATGTGTTTTATTTTATATCAAGGATATTC
>JAQCJC010000005.1 GCA_027593245.1 Bacteroidota bacterium
TCTGAAAAAAATAAAAGTAAGATTAATTATAAAGATTTATTTAATAATTCATTTAGGTTTGTATTTATAGTCGGCTTAACTATAGGTGTGCTTCAGCAAATTACTGGAATTAATGCTGTTTATTTTTATGCTACATCAATTTTTAAGCAAATTGGTATAGGTTCTGATGCGTCATTTTCATCTGGAGTTTTGTTAAGTAGTGTATCTGTTATCTTTACTTTTATTGCAATTTATTTGATTGATAGAATGGGGCGTCGCCCTTTATTGTTAATTGGTACAGCAGGAATTGCTCTTAGCTTATTATTATGTTCATTTGGTTTTAGCCAAGCTACATACAAATTAGAGCGATCAGACCTCTCTAATCTTAGCTTTTCAAATTCAAATAAATTAGAATCAATTACAAGCAAAACTTATTATAGCGACGTTAATTTTAAAAAAGATGTTAAGAGAATTTTAGGGAATCAAATATACAGTAAAAATGATGGTGAAATATTAGAGATGGCTACTAATATAAATGCGAAATTAGTGTTAACGGGTATTTTGGTATTTATAGCTTGTTTTGCTTTTTCATTAGGTCCAGTTATGTGGGTGTTGTTATCTGAGTTATTTCCATTAAAATTTAAGGGTGTAGCAATTGGAATAATTTCGTTTATTAATTCCCTTGTAAGCTCGTTAGTTCAGCTTATTTTTCCTTGGGAACTTTCCACCCTAGGTAATGCATTTACTTTTTTCATATTTGGTATAATTGCTGTTTTTGGCTTTTTCATATTATTGAAAATATTGCCTGAAACTAAGGGGAAGTCGCTAGAAGAATTAGAGTCCATATTGGTTAATTAGTAGCCATAATATTTCAGACTACAGCTAATCAGATAACTAAAGGAATATCTAATGATTTAAGTTTTAATAATTTATACTTTTTAGTAAACTTTAAAAACTGCTCTTTTCCTTCAACTTTTAGCTTAAAATTTGAAGAAAACATCCAACCAAGTCAACAAACATGAATTTATTTTCAATAATTAATTGGCACTTAAAATACATGAGTGATAAATCACTTTAAATCTCAATTTTATTGTTAATAATAATTGACTAAATAAAATAAAAAAACCTCGGTTAGAGGTCTTTTTATTGTTGGTAATTCCAGTTATTTTGGAGAAACTAGGTATTATATGGTGGCTTATAAATATTGAAAGTAATAATACATCCCTAATTATTTCTTGATGAACGGCAAAGATATTGATGAGTTCTCTGTGGCTATTTTTATAAAATACACGCATTGTTAAATTGATTTATTCTAATATAAGGGATTTAAGAAAAAAAACAAAAAAAGCAAAAAATATCCCCAAAAATAAAAAATTATTCTTGGGGATAAATTGTACACAACGTACTCCAATTATCGAACTTTTTCTTGAAAGATTTGGATAGGCTTAGTGATTTGAACTTTAAATTTAATAAACTCTTGAAAAAATAAATTTATCATACTGAGGTAATCCATCTGGTTTAAGAACAAGTGAGTTGTTGTTATTATTTAATTCAAATTCGAACGACTCCCAATTCAAACTTTCATTTGTCGATCTCCAAAATTTAATTATTTCAACGCTTTCACCAGGATTAACTCCTCTTTCCCAGGTTCCGGTATGGTTTTCGTTAACACTAGCATTAATGCTTCTAAAAATCAAACTGTTAGAATAATTTCCATTTTCACTAAATGTCCAAGTATATTCATCTTCAATTAAGGAAGGGCAGTAATTTCCATCTTCATCAATAATGCAATCTGAAGATGATTGCCATCCAAGCATTGTAGATGTAAAATCGACTAATTGCCATTTTCCAATAATAGGGTCAGGGCTGTTTTCACTATCATTTTCACTACAAGCAATGATTGAAAGCGAAAAGGCTAAAAGAAGTATTTTTTTCATTGGTTAAATATTTAAATGCCAAGTTAAAAAAATTATCCCCAAAAACAATAAATTATTCTTGGGGATAATTTGTACTCAAGGTGGGAATCGAACCCACACTTCCGAAGAAACTGGATTTTGAATCCAATTCCGCCACTTGAGCTAAAATTTGGATTGCAAATCTATAAAATTTATTCTTTATTCAAATAGAAAATAGTTGGTTTTATGCTTTTACAGTTCAAATAAATTCATAAATTTGCCACTCGATAAAAATAAACATCGTAAATCATTCAAAAACAGCACAATAAAATGCCTAAGCTCGCCTTACAGCCCAAAATTTTCGCCTGCACCAATTCCAAGGTACTTGGAGAACGCATAGCCAAATCCTTTGGCGAAGATCTGGGGAATGTGATTACTTCGACGTATAGCGATGGTGAATTTCAGCCCTCATACGAAGAATCCATTCGTGGGACACGAATTTTTGTGATTGCCTCAACAAATCCAGGACCAGAAAATTTAATGGAACTTTTGTTGATGTTAGATGCCGCAAAACGTGCGTCTGCACGACACATCACAGCGGTAATTCCGTATTTTGGATGGGCCCGTCAGGACCGAAAAGATAAGCCAAGAGTGCCAATTGCAGCCAAACTAGTAGCCAAAATGCTCGAAACCGCTGGCGCTACCCGTATCATTACAATGGATTTGCATGCTGATCAAATACAAGGATTTTTTGAAAGACCTGTCGATCACCTATTTGCTTCAACTATATTTTTACCTTATTTAAGGGCCCTAAATTTAGACAATCTAACGATTGCATCCCCTGACATGGGCGGTTCCAAAAGAGCCTATGCCTACTCCAAAGCACTAGAGAGCGATGTGGTAATTTGCTATAAGCAACGCGCAAGAGCCAACGTTATTTCACATATGGAGCTTATAGGCGATGTTACTGGTAAAAATGTTGTCCTTATCGATGATATGGTCGATACGGCCGGAACACTCACCAAGGCTGCAGATCTAATGATCGAACGCGGTGCAAAAAGCGTACGTGCCATTTGTACACACCCTATATTATCGGGTTCAGCATATCAACGTTTGGAAGATTCCAAACTCGAAGAGCTTATTGTCACAGACTCCATACCAACAACACAAAAAAGCGCCAAAATAAGAGTATTATCATGTGCAGATTTATTTGCAGATGTGATGCATAAAGTGCATCAAAACGAGTCAATTAGCTCAAAATTTATAATGTAAACACTTAAATTAATATAAATGAAATCAATTACAATCAATGGATCGAAAAGAGAAAGCGTGGGCAAAAAAGCAACAAAAGCCTTGCGTAATGCTGGACAGGTTCCTTGCGTATTATACGGAGGAGATCAGCCAGTACATTTCTCAGCAGCAGAATTGGCATTCTCTAAACTTGTATACACACCAAATGCGCATACAGTTGTGATTGCCTTAGGAGACACCACTTTCAATGCTGTCCTTCAGGATATTCAATTTCATCCTGTAACAGAAAACATCTTGCACATCGATTTTTATCAACTTTTTGATGATAAAGAAATTGCAATGGATATTCCTGTAGTTTTTACTGGAAATTCTGTTGGCGTACGCGCTGGTGGCGTATTGAGAAGAAACCGTCGAAAACTAAGAATAAAAGCATTACCAACGAATTTGCCAGACAATATCGTTGTTGATATTTCTAAGCTAAAGATTGGAAATAAAGTATATGTTTCTGAACTTGAAAACGATGGGTTTAAATTTTTGCATACAGACAATACTGTTGTGTGTCAAATCAAACAATCTAGAGTTTCAGTCGATATCGAAGACGATGAAGACGAAGAAGGAACAGAAGGAACAGAAGGAACAGAAGGAACAGAAGGAGCAGTAGCTGAAGGTGGTGCTGAAGGTGCTGCAACAACAGAGGCCTAAATTTCATCTCCTTTAAAATAAATATAAAAGCATTCTGACGAAATTCAGAATGCTTTTTTTATTTTTACACATGTTCAAGTGGTTATTCAAATTTAAAAAACAACAACCAACGCAATCAGTGGCCAAGAAATTTTTAATAGTAGGTTTGGGAAATATTGGAGCAGATTATGTGCATACGCGCCACAATATCGGATTTAAAGTATTAAACCACTTAGCAAAAATAAACGCATTGGAATTCGAAACCCGAAAATTAGGAACCCTTGCAAGCCACAAATTTAAGGGCCGAACTTTTCTTCTACTCAAGCCTAATACCTTCATGAATTTAAGTGGTAAAGCTGTAAAATATTGGCTTGAAAAAGAAAATATACCACTGGAAAACCTGCTCGTTATTACGGACGATTTAAATCTCCCATTTGGAACACTTCGTCTAAAAACTAAAGGATCTGCAGGGGGACACAATGGCCTTAAAGATATTCAGGACAAACTCAATACTACTCAATACAACAGGCTGCGTTTTGGAATAAGCGATGAGTTTTCAAAAGGGAGACAAGTCGATTATGTTCTTGGAGCATGGTCCGAAGAAGAATCATCCAAACTAGACGAACGACTTCAACGCACATCAGAAGCCATTATCAGTTTTGGTATGGCAGGGGTCAACACCAGCATGAATGAATTTAATGGGACATAAAGTTAAGTGTGAATAAACCCCATCCGCATTACTTTTTTTATCTTCGTCATTTAAAGCCACGATACTATTTTGAAAATTAAAACAGGAGCCGATTACAAACGCATTAAAAATTCTGTTGTGACCATCGGAACGTTTGATGGCGTACATGTTGGACATCAAAAAATCATAAACCGCCTTGTTCATATTGCTGAAACCAATAAGCTTCAGGCGCTAGTACTTACCTTTTTCCCTCATCCACGTATGGTAGTTCAAAAGGATTCCAGCATCAAACTCATCAATACAATTGACGAAAAAGCAGCCCAATTGCAACAACTTGGAGTGGATCATTTGGTGCTCAAAGAATTCACTAAAACTTTTTCAAGACTTTCAGCTTTAGAATATGTCCGCGATGTCTTAGTCAATAAGCTTAAAGTAAAACACATTATTGTGGGTTACGATCATCATTTTGGCAGAAACCGAACAGCAACAATAGAAGACTTAATTGAATTCGGTAAATTTTACGGATTTGAAGTCACTCAAATTGATGCGCAAGAAGTGGGTGATGTAGCCGTAAGTTCAACCAAAATAAGGGCGGCTTTGCGTGAGGGTAATATGCGAGTTGCAAATGATTTTTTGGGCTACAATTTTATGTTAACAGGGACAGTTGTAAAAGGCAAAGGTTTGGGGGCAAATCTAAGTTTTCCAACAGCAAATATATTTATCGAAGAACCCTACAAGCTAATTCCCAAACAAGGCGTTTATATGGTGCAATCTAAAATCGAAAATCAACTCGTTTATGGAATGATGAATATAGGGAAAAACCCCACCGTTTCTCAAGAAAACAAAACCCATATAGAAGTTCATTTCTTTAATCTCGATGCAAATCTGTACAGTAAAACTTTAAAGATTGAACTTTTGGAACACCTGCGCAACGAAATCAAATTTCCCAATATTGAAGCGCTGAAAGTACAGTTGGAAAAAGACAAAGCATTAGCTCAAAAACGCATCGATTTATTATTAAAAATCTAATTCACTTTTGATTCAATTGATTAAATTTGTCAAATAAAAGTACGCTACATGTTACAAGTTGCATTCATTAGAGAAAACAAAGCAGAAGTTGTCGAACGTTTATCGAAACGTATTGATCATGCTGGAAATACTGTTGAACAGCTCTTGGCTTTAGACCTTTCTCGTCGAACAACCCAAACACAATTGGACGCCACAGCCGCAGAGCTGAACACACTTTCCAAAGAGATTGGTCAGTTTTTTAAATCGGGGCAAGTCGAAAAAGCAAATTTACTTAAGCAAAAAACCGCAGATCTCAAAGATCAAAAAGTGAAACTCACCGAATCTTTGAACGCTACTGCTGATGAATTACAACAACTATTGTATCAAATTCCAAACCTTCCGCATGCCTCAGTACCTGAAGGTAACTCTGAAGATGATAACCTAGAAGTATTTCGAAATGGTTCAGTACCAGAATTGCATAAAAACGCCCAACCGCATTGGGAATTGGCTAAAAAATATGATATCATCGATTTCGAGTTGGGCAATAAGATTGCTGGAGCAGGATTCCCTGTTTACAAAGGAAAAGGAGCTCGTCTACAACGTGCACTTATCAATTATTTTCTAGATAAAAATACCGCAGCCGGATACAATGAAGTACAAGTACCCCATCTTGTAAATGAAGCATCGGGATTAGGTACAGGTCAGCTTCCAGACAAAGAAGGACAAATGTATTACGTCTCTGCAGACGATTTGTACCTTATTCCAACGGGGGAAGTCCCTGCTACAAATATTTTTAGAGACCAGCTTTTACAAGAAAATGAATTACCCAAGCAACTCACAACATATACCCCTTGTTTCCGAAGAGAAGCAGGGAGTTATGGCGCACATGTACGAGGGTTGAATCGATTGCATCAATTTGATAAAGTTGAAATACTTCGTGTGGAGCATCCAAAAAACTCGTATAATGCGCTCGATGCCATGGTAGAACACGTGAAAGGAATTCTTGAAGAATTGAAATTACCTTACAGAATTTTAAGACTGTGTTCGGGTGATTTGGGCTTCACGTCTGCACTGACTTACGATTTTGAAGTGTTTTCTACAGCTCAGGATCGATGGCTCGAAATCTCTTCTGTGTCGAATTTTGAAACCTTCCAGGCTAACCGCTTAAAATTACGTTTTAAAAACGCTGAGGGGAAAACTCAATTGGCACATACCCTAAACGGTAGTGCCTTGGCTTTGCCACGCGTTTTGGCAGGTATACTGGAAAATTATCAAACCGAATTAGGCATCGAAATTCCTGAAGTTTTACGCCCCTACACCGGCTTTGACCGAATAGACTAAATCAGTTTCAATTCTTGTCTGGACATTTACTATCTTTACCAAAATGCTGAGATGAAGCCATTTATTTGTTTGTTTTTTGGAATGTTTAATCTGCTTTTATGTGCCCAAACAGATTTTGATTTGGCCGAAAATTACTATGATAAAGGCGAGTTTGAAAAAGCACTTTTTATCTATCAAAAACTCCATAAGGAAGCGCCATCAAATTCAAATTTAGTTTTTAGAATAATAGAAATACAACAAGAATTACAGCATTTTGAAGAAGCAAATGCATTAATAAAGCATCAACTGAGTCTTAGAAACAACCCACAGATGCTTGTGGAAATGGGCTATAATTTTCAGTTACAAAACAAATTAGAACAAGCCAGTGTATACTTTAAAAAAGCCATTGCTACTGCAGAAACTACACCAGCTTACAGTTACTCCATAGCACTTCGATTCGAAGAGCACAGTCTTGTTGATGAGGCCATTGAAGTTTATAAATTGGTAATAAATCAAACCAATAACACGAGTTATGAATACCGCCTTGCGGGCTTGTATGCACAGAAAAAAGATGTTCAAAACATGTTTTTGAGTTATTTGAATTTTACTGAAAACAACCCCACTTTTCTTTCTCAAGTATACCGTCTATTCGATGATTATATCTCAGAAAACCCAGATGCTGAATACAACCAAATATTAAGAAAAATCCTTCTGAAGAAACTGCACACCTCGCCATCTATTTTTTGGAGTCAAATGTTGAGTTGGTTGTACACTCAGCAAAAAGATTACCAAAAAGCATTAGTGCAAGAAAAGTCCATCTTTAGACGTAACCCAAGCAGTCTTCAAGGGGTAATCAATGTGGGCTTTAGAGCAAAATCAGATCAAGTATTTGAAGTTACTGTTGATGCTTTTGAGTTTATTATTCAAAATGCTCAGGACAGCAAACTTTCGATTGAAGCGCATAGGCAGTTAATCGAACTTGAATTGTTCCAGTCTAGTCCCCAGGATTTAAAACAAATTCAGTCAAAGTACAATACCCTATTTGAAATTTACGGCCGGTCCTCAGAAACCCTAGCACTTCAATTGTCTTATGCTGACTTTTTGGCTTTATATCTTCATAATTACCCTGAGGCAATTAGTTTTTTAAAGACTGCAATCAATACTCAGCTGTCTGCGAATGAGTTGGGGCGCATCAAATTAAAATTGGCTGATGTTCTTATAATCGATGAGCAGTTCAACAAAGCTCTTCTGTATTACGCTCAAGTTTATACTACCCTCAGAAACAGCCCTTTGGCTCAAGAAGCCCGTTTCAAATCTGCAAAGGCAAGCTACTATTCAGGAGATTTTGAATGGGCTGAATCCCAATTAAAGGTTCTGAAATCTTCGACTTCGCAGCTTATTGCCAACGATGCACTTGAACTAAAGCTTCTGATTACTGATCACAAATTTGGAGACAGTTTGCAGTCGCCTCTACGCCAATACGCTAAGGCAGACTTGTTAAATCACCAAAATAAAAAAATAGAGGCTATTGAGGTACTCAATAGATTAATCCTAGAACACAGTACCCACGCCATTGTTGATCAGGCTTTATTGTTTCAAGCAAAATTGTTTGAACAAAACAGCCAATTCACTAATGCCTCTGAAAATTATCTGAGAATTATCACTGATTTTTCTTCTGAAATTTTAACTGATGATGCCCTTTATGCAATGGCCCAACTACTTCGAACTAAACTCAGTCAAGATGAAAAAGCAATGCTGTTTTACGAAAAAATTATATTTAATCACCCGGATAGCATTCATTTTGTAGACTCCAATAAACATTACCGAAGCTTGAGGGATAAATACCAAAAGCAAACAACTATAGATTTATGATCATTTACAATGTTACCATCAACATAGAAGATTCAGTTCATTCTGAATGGCTAAAATGGATGAAAGATCACATTCCTCAAGTGCTTGCCACAGGCTTATTTTCAAAAGCATTATTTACAAAAGTATTGGTTGAGGAAGAGATGGGCGGAACAACTTATTCTGTACAATACTATGCTTATTCTAAAAGTGCTTTAGTGCAGTATTATAAAGAATATGCACAACAGTTGCAAGCCGATGGAATGAATCGTTTTGGAAATAAAATGCTGGCTTTTCGCACTGAACTTGAATTGGTGGACGAATTTAAAGTAACTAAAGATTGATGAGCGTAAAACCAAAAAAGCATTTAGGACAACATTTTTTAAATGATGAATCTGTTGCTCGAAGCATAGCGGATACTCTCACGCTCAAAGGCTATGATAATGTATTGGAAATAGGCCCAGGCATGGGTGTTTTGACTAAATACTTATTGGCGAAGCCTACAACAACTTATGTGATTGAAATTGATGAAGAATCGGCTTCTTACCTTCAAACGCACTACCTACAGCTCTCTGACCGCATTATTAAAGAAGATGTATTAAAGTATGATTTTTCTAAAGTTTTTGCTGAAGAGTCCTTTGCCATCATTGGAAATTTCCCCTACAATATTTCATCTCAAATCGTATTTAAAATGTTAGAAAACCGACCTCAAATTCCGGAGTTTTCAGGGATGTTTCAAAAGGAAGTTGCACAGCGAATTTGTGATAAAGGTGGAAGTAAGACCTATGGTATTTTATCGGTTTTAGTACAAGCGTTTTATAATGCAGAATATTTATTTACAGTCCCGCCATCTGTTTTCAATCCGCCACCAAAAGTAGATTCAGGTGTTCTTCGTCTTACACGAAAAAAAGATTTTGAGCTTCCGTGTAATGAAAAACTATTCTTTTCGGTAGTAAAAAGTGCTTTTCAACAACGCCGTAAAACGCTTAGAAATAGTTTAAAAGGCTTTAATTTGTCGGAAAATTTAAAAGCAAATACTATCTTTGGCAAACGTCCAGAGCAGTTGTCTGTTGATGCATTTATAGAATTGACAACAGCAATAGAAATGGATCATAAATTTGAATAAGCGTGAAAACGTCTAAAGAGCATATCCCTTTTGAGATTACAGCAGCTTTATTGGCAGCTATTGAATTGGACATCAAAAATAGAAATGATGGCCCGCTTCAGGAGCAATTCAATGAGCTGCACTATGCCGACATTGCCGAAATTTTAGACGATTTAACTCTAGATCAAGCCACTTATATCATCAAGTTATTGGATAGTGAAACGACTTCCGACGTACTTGCAGAACTTGAAGAAGACGTTCGT
Source organism: Bacteroidota bacterium (assembly GCA_027593245.1). Classification (GTDB taxonomy): domain Bacteria; phylum Bacteroidota; class Bacteroidia; order Flavobacteriales; family Flavobacteriaceae; genus UBA3537. The sequence continues at coordinate 10,039 of JAQCJC010000005.1, forward strand.
GAGAAAGTATTTCAAAATCTTTCCGTAAAGGAAATTGCTAAGGAAGTTAAGGAATTAGATACCGATGATGCTGCAGATTTACTGTCTGAGCTATCTCCTGAGCGTAAACAAAAAGTTATTGAGCAAATTGACGACAAAGAACTGGTCGCAGACATCAATGAGCTCCTCGAGTATGATAAAAACACTGCTGGTGGTTTGATGGCGAAGGAACTTGTAAAGGTTTATGAAACTTGGACTGTTGCGGGTTGTCTTAGAAAAATTCGTGCCCAAGCCGAAAATGTTAAAAGAGTACATTCTATTTATGTGGTAACCAAAGAAGAAAAACTTATTGGGCGCTTATCTCTAAAAGATTTGTTGATTGCCAAAAATGAAACAAAAATAAGTGCTATATATATACCAAAAGTTGATTCTGTTCATGTACACGATGATGATGAGGATGTGGCGCGTCTAATGGCCAAGTACGATTTGGAAGCTGTTCCAGTGGTCGATGACAAAAAAACCTTGTTGGGCCGCATCACCATCGACGATATTGTGGATGTTATCAAAGAAGAAGCTGAAAAAGATTACCAATTAGCGGCGGGTATTACACAAGATGTGGATGCAGAGGATAGTATTTTTGCACTCACAAAGGCCCGTTTACCATGGTTGTTTTTGGGTCTTATTGGCGGGGTTGGAGCCGCTGTAATAATGGGGACTTTTGATACTATAATTGAAGATTATCCTCTTATTTTATTATTCACTCCACTTATTGCTGCAATGGCTGGTAATGTAGGGGTGCAGTCGAGCGCTATCATCGTTCAAGGTTTAGCCAATGACGACATCAAAGGGAGTATCAACAATCGATTAATTAAAGAAATGTTATTGGCCGCTTTCAATGGTATTGTCTTAGCCCTATTTCTTTTTGCTTTTATTTGGGCATGGCAACAAGATATTCAAACTGCATTAGCTGTATCGGTTTCATTGGTAGCTGTTATAATTGTTGCCGGAATTGTAGGGACTTTTATTCCTTTGTTTTTACACAAAAGAGGTATCGATCCAGCAATTGCTACTGGTCCTTTTATCACTACCAGCAATGATATTTTTGGTATTTTGATTTATTTCATCATCGCTAAATTCATTTTAAACATTTAACATGAATATCCTTCATGTGGATACCAACCATCCGTTACTGATTGAACAATTGGCCACTCTTGGTCATGTAAATCATGAGGATCTTAAGAGTACAAAAGCCCAGATCCAAAAAAAAATTGCCCAGTATGAAGGCCTTGTCATTAGAAGTCGTTTTTCTATTGATAAATCTTTTTTAGACCACGCTATAAATTTGAAATTTATAGGACGAGTAGGGGCTGGTTTAGAAAATATTGATGTGGACTATGCCGCTCAAAAAGGCATTCATTTGATTGCTGCACCAGAGGGCAATCGCAATGCTGTAGGCGAGCATGCATTAGGAATGTTATTGTCTTTATTTAACAAATTAAATCAAGCCGATCAAGAAGTACGCCAAGGGCTGTGGCAGCGCGAACCTAATAGGGGTATAGAGTTGGACGGCAAAACCATTGGAATTATAGGATACGGACATATGGGCAAAGCTTTTGCTAAAAAGTTGAAAGGATTTGAAGTTGAGGTTTTATGTTATGATATAAAATCCAATGTTGGTGATGATAATGCGAAACAAGTTGCACTAGAAGAATTTCAAAAAAGGGTAGAGGTTGTGAGTTTACATACCCCACAAACCCCACGTACAATAGGGATGATCGACAGAGAATTTATTCAAAAATTTACGCATCCTTTTTGGCTCATCAATACCGCTCGAGGTAAAAGTGTAGTTGCCAAAGATTTAGTGGCAGCTTTAGAATCTGGACACATTTTAGGTGCGGGATTGGATGTGTTAGAATATGAAAAAAGCTCCTTTGAAAGCTTATTTAATGAAGACAATATACCCCAAGCTTTACAGGATTTGATGCAATTCAAACAAGTACTATTATCTCCACATGTTGCGGGCTGGACCACAGAAAGCCACCGAAAATTAGCCCTAACTATTGTAGCTAAAGTTAAGGAGATTTTTCAGCATGTATAGTTCTGTTAAATTCAGTTACTCTCGCTCAGCTTGAGGGCCAAACTTACTTTCCAGTTCCGCTTGAAATTCTTCCATGACTGGACGTACCGTACTTTCGGGTAGATCAGAAATACGGATGTACATTAACCCATCAATAGCATCGTTAAAAAGCGGATCTACATTAAATGCAATAAGCCGTGCATTTTGTTTGATGTATTTTTTAAGTAATACAGGAAGGCGCAATGCACCAGGCTCAATTTCATCGATTATTTTATCAAACTTATTTAAATCGGCCTCCGTAGCATCGAATACAAAATCTTTATCGGTGTCTTTAAGTTTAACTTTAAATTCTTTTTTGGGGTGTACATACTGCGCCAAATAAGGATCATAGTAATGCGACTTCATAAACTCAATCATAAGCGATTTTGAAAAATTTGAAAAGCGGTTACTTATACTTACGCCTCCTATAAGGTATTTGTGGTTTGGGAAGCGTAAGGTAGTATGCACAATTCCTTTCCAAAGCAGAAATAAGGGCATGGGTCTTTGTTGGTATTTCTTGATGATAAACGCTCTACCAAGTTCTATAGAATGACTCATCATTTTGTGAAGTTCGGGCTCAAATCGAAACAAGTCTTGAAGATAAAACCCATTGATGCCATAGGCTTCATACACATCCCTGCCAAGCCCCATACGATAAGCACCAACCAAGCACTCCGCTTCTCTATCCCACAAAAACATATGGTGGTAGTAACGGTCAAATTTATCCAAATCAATCGCCTTGTTGGTCCCTTCACCAATTTCTCTAAATGTAATTTCGCGCAGTCGGCCAATCTCTATTAATATATTGGGAATATTTGCTGCAGGTGCTAAGTATACCTCGTAATTTTTGCTCTCCAATAAGCGATAATCTTTGGTACGTAAATCTTCTACTTCAGACCGCATCAGAAGACCATCAACAGGCGTGATGATTTTTTTTGGTGATTTTTTGATTTTAATATTAGAGGAAATATTTTTTAAAATTTTTGGCCGTTCAAATACATTCGAAAGCATGTATGTTTTTTTGCGGATAAAACTTGAAAATTCTTCTAAAGTTTGCTGTTGCTGTTGTTCTTTGACAGAGATAGGTCGTCCTATACGCACCTTAATGACTCTGTGTTTTTGTGTGAGCAATTCGGAAGGTAATTTTGCTGTTCTTAGGGTATCACTTATTTTTGATAGGCGGTAAAATAAGGGGCTGTTTTTCGCATGAAAATAAATAGGCACAACAGGGACTTCTGCTTTTTTAACCAGTTTCATTGCGGCTGCTTCCCAAGGCCTGTCTACCAATAGTTTACCATCGCGGTACGTTGACACTTCTCCTGCTGGAAAAATTCCAAGGGGGTGCCCTTCTTTCAAATGCGTCAAGGCATTTTTGAATCCTACAACACTAGAACGCACATCTTTTCGATTTTCGAACGGATTTACGGGCATGATGTAGGGAATCAAGGGTTCTATTCTATGCAATATGAAATTTGCGATAATTTTAAAATCTTTGCGCTCTTCCAGCATCAGCTTTAGTAACAAAACACCATCAATTCCCCCCAAAGGATGGTTGGAAATAGTCACATAGGCACCGTCTTTAGGTAAGCGTTTAAGGTCTTCTTCTGGAATGTCAAATTTGATTTGAAAATCATTCAAAAGTGCATTTAAAAAATCAAGATCAGACAAGTGTTTGTTGCGGTTGTAGATTCTATTGATGGTCGATATTTTGAGAACTTTCATCAATATCCAGCCACAAAACGTTCCAACAAATCCGTAGCGTTCTAATTTGATGGCTTTTGCAATTTCTTTGGCAGAAACTATACTCATGTAGGTTTATTTAGTTATTATTTGAACAGTTTTTGGGGTAATTTGTTTCATTAATACGGTCTTATTTTTTTGAATTTCTTCAATTGCATCTGTTGTATAGTGACGAATGGTGTAGAGGTCAACAGATTTGTCAAGACGCACGTTATATTTGGCTTTGAGTTGTAAAATAAGGGGCTCCAAATGATTGTAGCTATTTTCAATACAGACCGAAAAGCTAATAGCTGAATTCTGAATTGAACGCACTTTCATTTTATATAAATGCAACAATTTAAAAATATGACTGATGTTTTCCTCAACGATGTACGAAAAGTCCAATGAAGAAACGGTAATCAATATTTGATCCTTCCTTAAAATATAGCAAGGGACGTTAGGCGACAAATCCAAAGATTTACCAACTTTAGTTCCCTTGTTTTTTGGCTTTAAAAAGCACTTAACATAAAGAGGGATTTCTTTCTGTTGAAGCGGTTGGAGTGTTTTTGGATGGATGACTGAAGCGCCGTAGTACGACAACTCAATTGCTTCTTCGTATGATAGCGAATCAAGTAAAGTTGGGTTTTCAAAAAAGCGGGGATCGGCATTAAGTACACCGGGTACATCTTTCCATATGGTAACGCTTTTTGCATTTAAACAAAATGCGAAAATGGCTGCAGTGTAATCGCTACCCTCTCTGCCCAATGTAGTGGTAAAGTTGTTGCCATCACTGCCTAAAAAACCTTGGGTTATATGTAGTGCATTCTCGTCTATAGCCTCTGAAATTTTAGACTGTGTTAGTGTCCATTCTACTTTTGCGTTTCGGTAGTAGTTATTTGTTTTAATGAGTTCTCGTACATCCAGCCACTTGTTTTTAATCCCTTTATGATTAAGATAGTAGCTAACAATAGTAGTGGAGATTAATTCACCAAAACCTATGGTTTGGTCGTAAACAAAACTATAATCTGGCGATTTATTTCGGTCAAAAAACTCCGCTAATTCACGAAAAAGCGCTGTTACAACCTTGAATACTTCATGAGATTCATTTTCAAATAATTCTAGTAAAATCCCATTGTGGTATTTTTTAACATCCTGAATACTACTTTGCAATTCGTGTTTTGAATTGAAGTAATGCTCGATGACTTTTTCTAGTGCATTGGTTGTTTTTCCCATCGCTGAAATAACAATGAGCGTTTTCTCAGTCCTAACACTCTGAAGTACTTTTTCTAGATTCCGAACGCTATCTGCATCTCTGACAGAAGCGCCTCCAAATTTTAAGATTTGCATGGGCTCAATTTAGATAAATATTTTTTTATACCTTCTTCATTTAGGTGAACTACATCCCAATCGCGTTTGACGTCTGCTCCTTTTGCTTCATAAAATTTTATTGCTGGTGTATTCCAGTCGAGAACTTCCCAACTTACGCGTTTTACCTTCAAATCACTTGCATGCTTAACAACTCGGTCTAACAATGCTGAGCCGATACCTTTCCCACGCATATTTTTAGAAACAATTAAATCTTCCAAGTGCAACACACGCCCTTTCCATGTTGAAAATCGGGTATAAACCAATGCGATGCCAACAATATCATTGGCTGCTTCTGCAACAAAACAATCAAAATCTGAAGATGAACCAATTCCGTGTTGGATAAGGTCATCGACCGAAATTTCGACGGCTAAGGGTTCTTTTTCAAATATGGCAAGTTCAACAATCAAGTCCAAAACTTTGGACATATCTGTTGTTTTAGCTTTTCGTATTAAAAATTCCATTTGTTGTGTTCTTCAGGGTCAAAGATACTCAAATGACTTTTATTTTTGAGGAATTAATTAGTTACGAAAACGTTGTAGTTGTTTAAAAATATTAGATATTTGCAGTAAATTTCCTTTAAATGTCTCAAAAAATCCAAACACTAGGTGAATTTATCATTGAACATCAATCTTCGTTTAGGTATTCCTCAGGCGAATTATCGCGGCTTATCAATTCTATTCGTCTAGCGGCAAAAGTAGTTAATCACGAAGTTAATAAAGCGGGTTTGGTTGATATTTTAGGAACAGCAGGTGACACCAATACGCAAGGCGAGAACCAACAGAAATTGGATGTTTATGCCAATGAAAAGTTTATTCAAATGCTCACCAACAGAAACATTGTTTGTGGAATCGCAAGTGAGGAAGAGGATGATTTTATTTCCATAAATAGTAACGACAACAACAACCAGAACAAATATGTAGTGTTAATTGATCCCTTGGATGGTTCTTCCAACATTGATGTGAACGTCTCCGTGGGGACTATTTTTTCAATTTATCGCCGCGTGACTCCGATTGGAAGTCCAGTTGGTTTGGATGATTTTTTACAAAAGGGTGACGAACAAGTAGCTGCAGGTTACATCATTTATGGAACCTCTACCATGCTTGTGTACACAACTGGTCATGGTGTAAATGGATTTACCTTAAACCCAGCAATCGGCACATTTTATTTGTCACATCCCGATATGACTTTTCCAAAAAAAGGACAAATTTATTCAGTCAATGAAGGTAATTACGTGCATTTCCCCCAAGGAATAAAAGACTACATAAAATATTGTCAACAGCAAGACGACGACCGTCCTTATACCTCCAGATACATAGGATCTTTAGTTTCAGATTTCCATCGAAATATGATCAAAGGGGGTATTTATTTGTATCCCCAAAGTGCAGCCTATCCAAATGGTAAATTACGCTTACTGTACGAATGCAACCCAATTGCTTTTTTAGCGGAGCAAGCCAATGGAAAAGCGAGCTGTGGAACTCAGCGAATACTTGAAGTTTTACCCAAAACTCTTCATCAACGAAGTCCCTTTATTTGTGGCAGTGCACTTATGGTTGAGGATGTTGAAGCTTTTTTACATGCAGCAAACAAATGATTCAAAGAGGTTAGTTGGTCTGATTTGAAGATTGTACCTTTGTCCTAAAGACATTATAAATGCACAAAGCTGGTTTTGTAAATATTATTGGAAATCCAAATGTAGGTAAATCTACCCTTATGAATGCCTTTGTGGGTGAGCAGTTATCCATCATAACCTCCAAAGCTCAAACGACACGGCACCGTATTCTGGGAATTGTAAATGGAGACGATTTTCAATTGGTATTGTCTGATACACCTGGAATTATCAAACCTGCATACGAACTACAATCGTCGATGATGCATTTTGTTAAGTCTGCTTTTGAAGATGCTGATATTTTGATTTATATGGTTGAAATTGGCGAAAAATCACTAAAGGATGAAGCCTTTTTCAAGAAGATTACCGGGACTAAAACGCCTGTAATTCTACTCATTAATAAAATAGACACTTCTGATCAAGAGGTTTTGGAAGAACAAGCTGAATTGTGGCAATCTAAAGTTCCCAATGCCGAATTTTATCCAATTTCTGCCTTAACTGGATTTAATGTAAAAAATGTTTTTAATCGCATTATTGAGTTGTTACCAGAATCACCTCCTTTCTATCCTAAAGATCAGTTGACAGATAAGCCTGAACGTTTTTTTGTTAATGAAAAAATTCGAGAAAAGATATTGTTGCATTACAAAAAAGAAATTCCTTACGCTGTTGAAGTTGATACAGAAGAGTTTTTTGAAGAAGAAAAAATTATTCGAATGCGCTCTGTTATCATGGTGGAACGCGAGACGCAAAAAGGAATTCTAATTGGTCACAAGGGAAAAGCGCTAAAGCGTGTTGGCTCTGAAGCACGAAAAGACTTGGAGCAATTTTTTGGTAAGCAAGTACATCTAGAGCTTTATGTAAAGGTCAATAAAAACTGGCGTTCTAACACCCGCCAACTAAAGCGCTTTGGATACGATCAATCCTAAATCAGCTGTAGTTTTTAAGGCTTCAAAATAAGTTAGCTATTTTTTCTCTATGTCGGCGTTGTTATTCCGTGGATTACTGAATTTTCAACTGCTAGATTGATTTTTAAAGATGTACCCTCTTATCCAATAGAATTATCCCTATTTTTGCAGCAATTCAAAAAACTAATGGGAAATATTGTAGCAATCGTAGGCCGACCAAATGTAGGCAAGTCCACATTTTTTAACCGTTTGATTCAACGGCGAGAAGCTATTGTTGATGCTGTAAGCGGGGTTACACGCGATAGGCATTACGGGAAAAGTGATTGGAACGGACAAGAGTTCTCTGTGATTGACACTGGAGGGTATGTTGTTGGTAGTGATGATGTTTTTGAAGCTGAAATTGATAAACAAGTCGAGTTGGCTATTGATGAAGCTGATGCTATACTCTTTATGGTGGACGTCGAAACTGGTCTAACAGGAATGGATGAGGATGTAGCCAAACTTTTGAGAAAAATCATGAAGCCCGTATTTTTGGTAGTCAATAAAGTTGATAATGCCAAACGTGCTCAAGATGCTGTAGAGTTTTATGCATTAGGCTTGGGGGATTATTATACGATCGCCAGTATCAACGGAAGTGGAACAGGAGATTTGTTAGATGCTTTAGTTGAGGCTCTTCCTCAAGATAAAGAAAACGAAGAAGCTGAATTACCTCGTTTTGCTGTTGTAGGCCGACCAAATGCTGGTAAATCTTCTTTTATAAATGCTCTGATTGGTGAAGAGCGCTATATAGTTACCGATATAGCAGGGACCACAAGGGACGCAATTGACACCAAATACAACCGTTTTGGTTTCGATTTTAACTTGGTTGATACAGCTGGAATTCGACGTAAAGCAAAAGTTAAGGAGGATTTAGAATTTTACTCAGTGATGCGCTCTGTTCGCGCGATAGAAAATGCCGACGTTTGTCTGTTGGTGTGTGATGCCCAAAGAGGTTTTGATGGTCAAGTTCAGAATATATTTTGGTTAGCCCAACGCAATAACAAGGGTGTTGTAATTTTAGTAAATAAGTGGGATTTAGTAGAAAAAGACACCAAAACAACAAAAGCATTTGAAACCCACATCAAAAAGCAAATTGAGCCGTTTACAGATGTCCCCATCGTTTTCATTTCTGCATTAACTAAGCAACGTATTTTTAAGGCGATTGAAACAGCAGTTGAGGTTTATAAAAACAAATCAAAGCGCATAAAAACAAGTGTCCTAAATGAAGATTTACTACCAATAATTGAGCACAATCCGCCTCCAGCTTTAAAAGGTAAATACGTAAAAATTAAATACATAATGCAATTACCAACTCCTCAGCCACAATTTGCATTTTTCTGTAACTTGCCACAATATGTAAAGGAACCGTACAAACGTTTTTTGGAAAATAAACTACGATCATTGTATGATTTCAGTGGTGTGCCAGTAACTATTTTTATGCGTAAGAAGTAAAAGTTAAACGCTTTTTATCTTAGATTTGAGACTTTATTTTTATGAGTTGATGCTTGATCGATTCTAGTTTGCAAATGATATCGAAATTCGTCAATGATTTACCTTTATTTGTTTTTAAATACGATTTTGCACCCTCTAAAGTGTAGCCCTGCTCTTTAACTAAATGGTAAATTAGCTTTAAATTTTTAATATCATCAGGAGTAAATCGTCGGTTACCTTTGGCGTTTTTTTTTGGCTTTAAAATAGAAAATTCACTATCCCAAAAGCGGATCAAAGAAGTTTTCACACCAAACCCCTTGGCAACTTCTCCAATGCTGTAATAGAGCTTTTTTGGCAGATCGACATGCATTTAATCAAGAGATTGATTTTCTACTGAGGCTTTGGTCAACAAATCATTAAATTCCTTACTTGTTAGATTTCCATAATAGAAGTTGAGTGGATTTATGCGTCGTTTGTCTTTGAAAATTTCATAATGAAGATGCGGTGCTTGCGATCGCCCAGTACTGCCCACAAAGCCTATGATGTCGCCACGCTTTACACGCTGATTTATACGCACATTGTATTTGTACAAGTGCGCATAAAGACTTACATAGCCATAACCATGGTCAATTCTAATGTGTTTTCCATAGCCTGAAGATCTTGAGTCAGCACGTTTTACAATGCCATCTCCGCTTGCATATACCGGAGTTCCTCTAGGTGCAGTAAAATCCATTCCGTAATGGAACTTTCTTATTTTTGTAAAAGGATCTGTACGGTATCCATAACCTGAAGCCATTCGCGTTAAATCTTCATTTTTTATTGGCTGAATAGCTGGGATCTTTAATAGAAAATTTTCCTTGTCCTTTGCTAAAGCTGTGATCTCATCTAAAGATTTAGATTGAATGACTAGTCGTTTTTGTAAAATATCGATACGTTTATTGGCCTCAGCGATGAGGTCAGAGTTTTTGAAGCCCTCAAATTTTTTATATCGGTTTACTCCGCCAAATCCTTGAGTTCGCTGGACGTCAGGAATAGGGTTAGCTTCAAAATAAAGCCTGTAAATGGTGTTATCCCGTTCTTCGATATTACCTAAAACATCTTCAATCTCATTGACCTTCTGACTCAAAAGCATGTATTGGAGTTCCATATTTTGAAGCTCTCTATTCAATATCTTCTCTTTAGGAGACTCAAAATATTGACTCCCAATAAGCACCATAAAAAACCCAAAAAGCGCAGAAGCAAATATGAACCCGAGGGTGTATCTCACCTTGGTCTTTTTGTCGGTCGTGATCTTTCTGTAGGAAAGAGTTTCAGGATCGTAGTAATATTTTACGTTAGACATTGCCTAAAAAGTTCTATTTTTGTTTCGTATTTTGGAAGTGTAAAAATTGCATTTCTTCCGATAACAAATATAATTTGTTTTTGGAGCAAAATCAAATTATTTCAAAAAGGTTAACAAAGCACATGAAATCTCAAGATATAAGAGCCAATTTTCTAAAGTTTTTTGAGGAAAAAAAACACACTATTGTTTCTTCAGCTCCAATGGTGGTCAAGGACGATCCTACCTTGATGTTTGTTAACTCGGGAATGGCGCCATTTAAAGAGTATTTTGTCGGAAATGGACAACCTCCAAGCAAACGAATTGCCGATACCCAAAAATGTTTACGCGTTTCGGGCAAACACAATGACTTGGAAGAGGTGGGTTATGACACATACCACCACACGCTCTTTGAGATGCTGGGGAATTGGAGTTTTGGAGATTATTTTAAGAAAGAAGCGATAGAATGGGCTTGGGAATTACTTACACAAGTCTACAAAATAGACAAAAACATTCTGTATGTCACTGTTTTTGAGGGTGATAAAAAGGATAAAACTGAGATGGATGCTGAAGCTTTTTCTATTTGGAAAACTATTGTTGCTGAAGAGCGTATTTTAAAAGGAAACAAAAAAGATAATTTTTGGGAAATGGGTGAACAGGGGCCTTGTGGTCCTTCTAGTGAGATACATATCGATCTCCGCAGTGAAAAAGAAAAAGCTGAAATCCCTGGTTCTGAATTGGTCAATAAAGATCATCCACACGTTGTTGAGATTTGGAATTTGGTTTTTATGGAATACAACAGAAAAGCCGACGGGTCTCTTGAGAATCTTCCGCAAAAGCATGTGGATACAGGAATGGGTTTTGAGCGTCTTTGTATGGCTCTTCAGGGAGTTCAATCCAATTATGATACGGATGTTTTCACGCCAATTATCCGAGAAATCGAAACTATTTCAGGAAGTGATTATGGGCAAAACGAACACCACGACATTGCTATTCGTGTTATCTCAGACCATATTCGTACAGTAGCTTTTTCAATTGCAGATGGACAGTTGCCTACCAACAATGGGGCTGGATACGTTATTCGCCGAATTTTAAGACGTGCTGTGCGTTATGGATTTACTTTTTTGAACCAAAAAGAACCTTTTATGTATCGTCTTGTTAATGTTTTGGTTGAAAAAATGGGAACAACTTTCCCTGAGCTTAATGCGCAAAAACAATTGATTCAAAACGTAATTAAGGAAGAAGAGACTTCATTTCTTAAAACCCTGGATCAAGGGTTGATATTACTTGAACGTATAATTAATACCACTAAAGGGGATGTTGTTTCTGGTGACAAGGCTTTTGAATTGTATGACACCTATGGCTTTCCTGTAGATTTGACAGCACTTATTCTTCAAGAAAAAAATATGCGCCTTGATGAGGCCGGTTTTCAGACTCAACTTGAAAAGCAAAAAAATAGATCTAGGGCTGCCAGTGAAGTTTCCACTGAAGACTGGACCATTATCCGTGAAGATGATGAGCAAGAATTTATTGGATATGACAGCCTTCAAACAAAGGTTAAAATTGTACGCTACCGTAAGGAAGTATCTTCAAAACACGGAACACAGTACCAATTGGTTTTTAATCTTACTCCATTTTATGCTGAAGGCGGCGGGCAAGTAGGAGATAAGGGTTATTTGGAGGCCGCCAATGGCGATGTAATTTATATTTTAGACACCAAAAAAGAAAATAATGTTGCGGTGCATATCAGCTGGGATTTACCCAAAAATCTAACAGATTCTTTTACTGCGGTTGTGGAAAATAAACAACGATTCAGGATAGAATGCAACCATACAGCTACCCATTTATTGCATCAAGCTTTACGTGAAATACTGGGAGTCCATGTCGAACAAAAAGGAAGTGCTGTACATTCAAAATACTTACGTTTCGATTTTTCACATTTTTCAAAACTATCGCCTGAAGAACTTCAGCAAGTAGAACACTTTGTCAACTCTAGGATTGAAGGGCGCTTACCACTAGAAGAACAACGAGCAGTACCCATGACCCAAGCTGTTGCCGATGGTGCCATTGCGTTGTTTGGGGAGAAGTATGGTGATGTTGTGCGTACCGTACGCTTTGGAAACTCCATCGAATTGTGCGGTGGAACTCATGTAAAAAATACAGCAGATATTTGGCATTTTAAGATTACCTCTGAGAGTGCTGTCGCATCTGGAATTCGACGTATTGAGGCGATTACTAATGATGCAGTGAAAGACTATTTTAGTGAGAATGATCAACGTTTCAAACAGATAAGAAATGCACTTAATAACGCAGCTGATCCAGTTAAAGCAGTAGTTGATCTAAAATCTGAAAATAGTCAATTAAAGAAACAGATTGAGCAACTTCAAAAAGATAAGGCTAAAGGCGTTAAATCTCAATTAATAGCTGAAATTCAATCCATCAATGGGCTAAATTTTTTAGCCAAGAAACTCGATTTAGACGCTTCCGGGATGAAAGATGTTTCCTTTGAAATTGGTCAAAAAGTAGAAAATGTAGTGTTAATTTTTGCTGCTGAACACAATGGAAAAGCCTTATTAAGTTGTTATATTTCAAAGAATATTGTCGCTTTAAAAAAATTAAATGCTGGTGCTATTGTACGTACACTCGGAAGTTATATAGAAGGCGGTGGTGGTGGTCAAGCCTTTTTTGCGACTGCTGGAGGCAAGAACCCTGCGGGGATATCTGAAGCACTTGAACAAGCCGTTACTTTGATTTCTTAATTCCAAAGCTTTGAAGTTTCAAACACAAATTCCATTACATTCTGCTGAAGGTCGTCTATTGGATTTTGATGCGCAGACAGTTTTATTGGGTTCGTGTTTTACGAAGCACCTATCAAATAAGTTAGAGTATTATAAGTTTCAAACCCTAAGCCATCCTTACGGGATTTTATTTCACCCTCAAGCTCTATTGACTTTATTGAAACATGTTCATCAAAACCATGCTGATGAACAAGCCATTTTTTTTAGTGATGAACAATGGAAAAGTTTTGATGCACATTCCTGTTTAAACCACAATTCAAAGGCCACTTTTCAAAATCAATTAAGTTTGCGCTTAAATGAATGTAATACAAATTTTAAATCTGCATCTCACTTTATTATAACGCTAGGAACGGCTTGGTGTTACCGTCACCTAGAAACTAAAAATTATGTAGCAAATTGCCACAAACAACCGGCTTCACTGTTTGATAAAAAGTTATTTGACATTGATGAATTGACTGATATATTACATGAAATCACTAATTTGATTCATGGCTTTAACTCAAAAGCTGAGATTATTTTCACGGTCTCTCCCGTACGCCACCTCAAAGATGGATTTATAGAAAACAGCCAGAGCAAAGCGCATTTGATTTCAGCTGTTCATCGTGTGGTTCAAACAACACCACTTTTGCATTATTTTCCGTCTTATGAGCTAATGATGGATGAATTAAGAGATTATAGGTTTTACAAACGTGATATGCTTCATCCCAATGCTCAAGCAATCGATTTTATTTGGGAGAAATTTAAATCCATATGGATCAACCCAAAGCTGCACTCTGTTCTTAAAAGTATTTCGCGTATTCAAAAGGGCTTACAACACAAACCCTTCAATCCTGAAAGTGCAGCCCATCAAGAATTTAGGAGTTCATTGGAAGCGGAAGTAAAGCGCTTAGCAAAAGAATATCCAGGATTAAATTTTTAGTTTTGGCCGCCCTATTTCCAATCAACCAGAATTTTTTTTGGGAGACCAATTCCTAAAATTGAAGTATATTAGCCAAAGAAAATCGACAAAATGACTACCAAACCCTATGTAAAATTATATAAATCTCAAAACGTAGGTTATGTTGAGTTTTATAACCCTCCGCACAATGCATTGCCCGCACAGCTGCTGTCAGAATTGACAACAGCGATTGCCAATGCTGGAAAAGATGACGACATAGGAATTATTGTGTTGCAAAGTGGTGGTGACCGCACATTTTGTGCTGGTGCAAATTTCAATGATCTTGCGGCTATCTCTAACCCTGAACAGGGTCAAACTTTCTTTATGGGTTTTGCTAATGTTATAAATGCCATTCGAAGCAATCCAAAAATAGTTATTGGATGCGTACAAGGCAAAGCAGTAGGAGGTGGTGTAGGGTTGGCGGCTGCATTTGACCTTTGTTTTGCAAGTGAATTTGCTTCAATTAAATTAAGTGAGTTAAGCATAGGTATTGGCCCCTTTGTCATTGAACCCGCATTAAGACGAAAATTAAGTCGTTCAGTTGTATCGCAATTAACTTTGAGTCCAAAAACTTTTTTCTCTGCAAAATGGGCTCGTGAAAAAGGACTCTATACAGATGTTTTTAGCACTAATGAAGACTTGAATAAACACGTTATAAATTTGGCTGAAGAACTTGCTCGTTATAATCCCAAAGCATTAAAAGAATTTAAAAAAATTCAATGGCAAGGTACAGAGCATTGGGGAGAATTGTTGGCGCAACGTGCTAAAATCAGTGGAGCACTGGTCTTGAGCTCCTTTACAAAAGCACAATTGAAGAAGTTTACTAAGCCATAAACTAAAATATAAATGAGTACCCAAATTCGAATACAAAAAGTAAAACACTCGTCAGCGAATACTTTAGATTTTAACGACATCCCTTTGGGAAAGACCTTTACAGATCATATGTTTTTGTGTGCATTTGAAAACAATGCTTGGCAGCAACCAGAGATTATACCGATGGGGCCTTTGCCTACTCACCCTGCTGCAATGGCTTTGCATTATGGTCAAGCTATTTTCGAGGGAATGAAAGCAACAGTTGACCACGAGGGTACACCAATGTTGTTTCGTCCGGAACAAAATGCAAAACGTTTAAATTTTAGTGCCAGACGTTTGGGGATGCCCGAATTTCCCGAGGCGCTTTTTGTTGATGCGCTCAAGGTTTTAGTCGATTTGGATCGAAATTGGATTCCTCCCCAACAAGGAAGTGCATTGTATCTCCGCCCATTCATGTATGCCGATGAGGCTTTTATTGGAATGAGAGCTGCCACCAAGTACAAATTTATAATCATGGCATCTCCTTCCAACCCTATATACAGCAAAAGGGTCCGTTTATATGCAGAGACCCACTATATACGTGCCGCTCACGGTGGTACTGGAGCCGCAAAAGCTGCTGGAAATTACGCAGCAGCAATCTTACCCACAGAACACGCAAAATCTAAAGGATATGATCAGGTATTGTGGTTAGATGCGCAACATTTTAAAAGTATTCAAGAGGTGGGGACCATGAACATCTTTTTCAAAATCAAGAGTCAAATTATTACTCCAAATTTAGATGGTGCTATATTAGCTGGAATTACCAGAATGAGTGTCATTGAACTTTTGCGTCACAAGGGTTACCAAGTTGTTGAAAGACCCATCAGTATTGATGAAATTAGAGAAGCTTCAAAAGAGGGAACTTTGGAAGAGGCTTTTGGAACTGGCACAGCTGTTGGTATTGCCATGATTCAGGATATTGGGTATAAAGATAAAGACATTCATGTTTCGGATGAAAGTCCAGTTGGTCAAATGGTTTTAGATACTATAAATGGAGTGCGCTCAGGAAATCTAAAAGATGAATTAAACTGGATGTGCAGAATTGAATCCTAGTAGCGAAGAATTAATTTTCTAATTTTTCTCCAGCGGTATAATCTTATAAACGCTCCTTCTTCAGCGGAAACTATAAAATTACTATTAGAATACCATGCTTTATAATACCCCATCAAATAATCCATAAAAAGACGTATTTTCTTTTTCTTAAAGGCTAATTTAAGGGCTGATAAAAAAGCCAAAATAAAACCGTTCCGCATTTTATAAAGCGCTATTCCTTGAAAGTATTTTGCACTTTTGTTATAAGTTGATCCAGTCGGTTTCAAATGCTTTACATGTAGGCTGTCATCTGTTCTAAATCCCCATCCGTTGTAAAGGGCTACTAGCTCATCTATGGTGTCCCAACCCATTGATTTTTTAAGGCCACCAATTGCTTTAAAGCATTCTTTTCTATACGCTTTTAATGGACCTCTTATGTGGTCATTTGAGGTTAAATTTTCTAAAATCCATTTTCCGTTTTTTTCAATATAACAATGTCCTGCGATAAGGCCCAATTTCGGGTCATTTTGGTAATGCTTAGCAATGGTTTCTAAGTAATTTTTAGGGAAAATTAGATCTCCATCAAATTTACAGACTACGTCATAATCGCTGTCTAGTTGCTCAAATCCTTTGTAAAAGGCTGTTATGATTTTTTCACCTGGTAAATGCTTTTCTGAAGATCGATGCTGCACCATTTCAATAAAGGGATATTGGTTTATGAGCCCTTCAACAATTTTAGATGTTTGATCACTAGAATTGTCATCAACAACAATAATTTTTTTAGGAACTAAAGATTGTTCCGACAAGGAAACAAGGCAGTCTTTAATAAATTCTTCTTCATTATGGGCGGGGATGACGATGTAAAACCTCATTTTCGTTCGGCGTAAACAATATAATATCTTGGTGTAAACCTCCTTAATATAGGGCGAATTCCAATTTTATTAGTTGGATTTGTCCATTTTTTTCTATCTACAATATGCCAGCCAGCTTTTTCCAATAACCAATCAAATTGCCAGTCTTCAAATTCATGAAAATGACGATCGCGCAGGTCGGTTTTGCTCCTGTATGCTGTTGAAAACCAAAGCCTAAGCGGTACGCTTGCGACTAATTTATTAGCTTTTATTTCTTTTAGTATGGAAAAAGGAGTAACTAAATGCTCGAAAATTTCGAAAGCGGTAACAACTTCTGCATTAGAATTTTGCACAGCTGAAAAATCCACATCAAGATCTTCCCCAGTAGTATTTGCGACAGTAAATCCACTCTTTTGGAGTAATTTTGATAAAGGATTTATAATACCTAGATCAAGAATTTTTTCGCCAACAGAAATATGCTGCTTAACAAAATCGAGTGTTTTGTTGTACCGTTTTGTTGGAAAATTCTTTTCGTACATCTAATATTTATAAACAATAGCGTTGATGTGCATACCTGCACCTACGCTTGCAAATATAATAACATCACCTTTACTGAGATTTTGTTCTTTAAGAACACCTTTTCTGATCAAATCAAATAAGGTGGGTACGGTAGCTACTGAGCTGTTACCGAATTTATGAATTGTCATGGGCATGATACCATCCGGAACAGGTGTTTTATAGAGTCTATAGAAGCGTTTTACAATGGCTTCATCCATTTTTTCGTTGGCCTGATGAATGAGTATTTTTTTGACTTCATTTATGGAAAAACCACTTTTATCCAAACAATTTTTAAGTGCAGTAGGAACATTATTTAATGCAAATTCATAAATTTTTCTTCCGTACATTTTAATGTACCTCACATCTTCATCCTGGCTTTTATCATTGGAGTTGCCAAAAAATAAATGGTATACCTCGTCGTGTGTATATGAAGCAGATTCATGAGCAATGATTCCCCCTTCTTGTTCACTAGCCTCTATAACTGCAGCGCCTGCACCATCAGCATAAATCATTGAATCTCGATCAAAGGGATCGACTACTCTTGAAAGAGTTTCGGCCCCAATAACCAAACAGCGTTTTGCCATCCCCGCTTTTATAAAGGCTTGTGCTTGTACCACCCCCTCAACCCAGCCAGGGCAACCAAAAAGAATGTCATATGCGACACATTTTGGGTTTTTAATTTTTAAAAGATGTTTTATTCGCGCAGCTAAGCACGGCAGAATATCACTTTGGATGGTCTTGTGTTTCACATCGCCAAAATTGTGGGCACATATGATGTAATCTAAAGTTTCGGGATCAATTTTCGCGTCCTCAAGAGCTTTATTTCCTGCAAAAGCACCTAAATCTGAAGCAGTAAGTTTGTCATCGGCGTAACGTCTCTCGGAAATTCCAGTAATTGCCATAAACTTATCAATAACAATATCTGCCGGTGTTTCGATAGATTCTCCCTCGATGGTATAAAAATCACGATTGATAAAAGCGTTATTTTTTTTGATAAGTTCAGGGATATAACTTCCAGTTCCAGTAATTCGAATGCTCATATTTTCTATTTAAACTTCGGCGTATTCATCTATTGAGGCACAAGTACATATTAAATTCCTATCGCCATAGGCATCATCAACACGGCGTACAGAAGGCCAGAATTTATCTTCTTTTATATATGCCAAAGGGAATGCTGCTGTTGCTCGACTGTATGGGTAATCCCATTGGTCGCTACAAATCATTTCTTGCGTATGGGGTGCATTTTTTAGTGGATTGTTGGGTTCTGATTTACTTGCTTTTTCAATTTCTTGTCTTATGGAAATCATGGCATCACAAAAACGATCCATTTCAGCTTTACTCTCGCTTTCTGTGGGTTCAATCATCATAGTCCCCGCAACTGGAAATGAAACTGTTGGTGCATGAAACCCATAGTCCATTAGGCGTTTGGCAATATCGGTGACTTCAATTCCATTGGTTTTGAAAGAACGGCAATCGATAATCATTTCGTGGGCTGCACGGCCTTTTTCACCAGTGTAAAGAGTTGGGTAATCCCCCTCAAGCCGTTCTTTAATGTAGTTGGCATTTAAGATGGCGACCTTTGTAGCTTGAGTAAGTCCTTCTGCCCCGAGCATTTTAATATATCCATAAGAAATTAGGCAAGCAAGCGCAGATCCATAAGGTGCCCCAGAAATCGACGTGATGGCTTGGTTCCCCCCAGTTTTTATTAATGGATTTCCAGGGAGAAAGGGTGTGAGCTGTTCGGCAACACAAATAGGTCCTACTCCTGGACCACCACCACCGTGTGGTATAGCAAAGGTTTTATGTAAGTTGAGGTGACATACATCCGCACCAATTTGTCCAGGATTTGTAAGTCCTACTTGCGCATTCATATTTGCGCCGTCCATGTACACTTGTCCGCCGTAATCGTGAATGATTTGTGTGATTTGTTTTATTTCAGATTCATAGACTCCATGGGTTGAAGGATAGGTGACCATAAGGGCAGCAAGACTGTCCTTATGTTGAATGGCTTTTTGACGTAAATCTTCAACATCAATATTTCCGTTTTCGGAGGATTTAGTGACCACAACTTTCATTCCAGCCATCACGGCACTGGCGGGGTTTGTGCCATGAGCAGATGATGGGATAATGCATATTTTTCTGTGGTGATCTCCACGCGATTCGTGATATGCCTTGATCGTCATAAGCCCAGCAAATTCGCCCTGAGCTCCAGAATTGGGTTGCAAAGAGGTACCTGAAAAACCAGTAATTTCGTTGAGTTGTTTTTCCAGTGCGCTAAGTACTTCAGCGTATCCTTTAACTTGATTTAATGGGGCAAAGGGATGGATGTTTCCCCAATTGGACCAACTTAATGGCAGCATTTCTACTGCAGCATTTAGCTTCATTGTACAAGAACCAAGGGAAATCATTGAGAAATTCAATGCTAAATCTTTGCGCTCTAGTCGTTTGATGTAGCGCATTAACTCTGTTTCTGAACGGTAGGAGTTAAAAACAGAATTAGTAAGAAAACTTGATTTTCTGATTAGGTTTTCAGGGATGACTTCGCTTGATGAATCTTCAAGTTCGATTGTGTTGTTTAATGCTTTTGAAAAAACAGAAAGAATTACTTTTAAGTCCTTTTCGTCTGTAGTTTCATTTACAGAAATGGAAACAGTAGTGGAGTCAGGGTAAAAGAAATTAACCTCATGATTTAGTGCAATTTCTTTGATTTTGTCGACCTTCTCGACTTTGATGCGTAAGCTGTCAAAATAGTTATGATGTTCAAGAATTAGTCCAGCTTTTGTAAATGCGTTGGCAAGACGATTAGTGTTTCGATGGACTTTGTTGGCGATATATTTTAGCCCATTAGGGCCATGATATACGGCATACATACCAGCCATTACAGCAAGTAAAACTTGCGCGGTACATATGTTGGATGTAGCTCGATCTCTTTTGATGTGTTGCTCTCTAGTTTGAAGCGCCATACGTAGAGCACGCTGACCGTTCATGTCTTTTGTTACTCCGATTATTCGTCCAGGGATATGGCGTTTATAGGCTTCTTTAGTGGCAAAGTATGCGGCATGTGGCCCTCCATAACCCATAGGAATCCCAAAACGCTGCGTGGTGCCCACCACTACATCTGCACCAAATTTCCCAGGTGCTTCTAATTTTACTAAACTCAGAATATCCGCAGCGACAGCGACTTTGATATTGTTGGTATTAGCCGTTGCAATAAAGGTTTCTATGTCTGTAATATTTCCTGATGCTCCTGGATATTGTATAAGGGCTCCAAAAAAATCCGAATTAAATTTAAATTCTTCAACATTGCCAAAGACCAGTTCGACTCCAATAGGGATAGCTCTAGTTTGAAGTACAGCTAGTGTTTGGGGGAATATATCTTCTGAAACAAAAAACTTAACCACAGCTGATTTTACAGAGGCACGGTCTCTAACGGCAAATAAAAGTGCCATTGCTTCAGCTGCCGCGGTACTCTCATCAAGCAAGGAAGCATTAGCCAATTCCATTCCGGTTAGATCTGTTATCATTGTTTGAAAATTCAGTAAAGCTTCAAGGCGACCCTGAGCAATTTCTGCTTGGTATGGAGTATATGCGGTATACCATCCGGGGTTCTCAAGTATATTTCTTTGAATTACTGCAGGTAAATTGGAAGGGTGATACCCCATTCCAATATAGGATTTAAAAACTTTATTTTTTGCCCCCAAATCGTGGATGTGTTCTAGAAATTTTTGCTCACTCAGTGGATGCTCTAATTTCAAAGGTCTTGGTAGGCGGATATTGTTTGGTACAGTTTGGTCGATTAATTCGTCTACAGACTGAACTCCTATGGCCTGCAACATTTCATTGACCTGAATAGTATTAGGACCTATATGTCTTTGCGAAAAAATATCTGGGTTCATATCTTCTTTCTTTAGAAATGGTACACAAAATTACGGATTTATTCATGCTTTTTTTTGTTAATAAATTAAAGTTTTTAACCGATTTTTAAGCTTATCAACAGTTTGATTATTTTTGCAGGGTGATTTTTTTTAAACGTTTATTTAAATTTTACATCAATAGTAGTTTGCACGTGGCTTGTTCTGTGTTGGCGCTCGCTCATTTAACTCTATTGCGTTTGGAGGGCTCTGGAAGCTTTTCTTTCTTTTGTACAGTTTTTTTTGCTGTTGTTTTTGGTTATAATTTTGTCAAATATTTTGGATTAGCTAAATTCCATTACCGTTCACTTACTACTAAGCTTAAAGAAATACAGACCTTAAGTATTCTCTGCTTAATTGGATTTATTTTTTATTTTTTAATGATTAATAATGCCCTTAAGTTAAGCTTACTAGTTTTGGGAATAGTTACATTTTTTTACGGGATGCCTTTGAAGTGTATCTCTTCAAAAAGTTTGAGAAGAATCACTGGCCTTAAAATATATATTATCGCTTTTGTCTGGGCAGTCACAACTTCATTTCTTCCACAACTAGAAAGTGGTCTGGAATTAACGGATATTAATTATATATGGATCTTGGAGCGTTTTATTTTTATACTTGTTTTAATGCTGCCATTCGAGATTAGAGATATGTATTTTGACGATTTAAAACTCTCGACCATCCCTCAACGTATTGGGCTATACAATACTAAAACATTGGGTTATTTCGGAGTTTTTTTACTGTTTGTATTTATTTCTCAAAACACCAATACAGTAGCGTTTATTTCCTCGGTTATGACATTGCTTTTCATGCTTTTATTTTTGACCAAAAGCCGCCCTGATCGTTCCGTTTATTTTACGGCTTTTTGGGTAGAATCACTTCCAATTATTTGGTGGATTATGTGGCTTGTTTTGGATAAATTAAAGGAGTCCTGCACGTTCTAAGAGCGCTTTATTGCTTGCTGATTTACCTCTAAACCTTTTGTATAAAACATGGGGTTCTTCAGTGCCGCCTTTGCTCAAAATATGCTCTTTTAAGCGCTCTGAAATTTTGGTATTGAAAACCCCATTACTTTTAAAGAATGCAAATGCATCTGCATCCAACACTTCAGCCCATTTATAGCTGTAATACCCTGAAGAATATCCTCCTTGAAAAATATGTGCAAAGGCTGTAGACATGCAGTTTTCGGCAACATCTGGAAATAATTGTGTACGCCTAAAAATTTCTTTTTCATGAGTTTTTACATCATTAATATTCGAGGGGTCCAAAGCATGCCAACTCATATCTAGAAGTCCAAAACTAAGTTGACGAAGGGTTTGTATTCCTTGTTGAAATTTCCCTGCTGCTTTTAATTTTTCTATCCATTCTATAGGTATAAGCTTACCCGTTTTATAGTGTTTGGCAAACAAACTCAATGCTTCCTTTTCAAAACACCAATTTTCCATTAATTGGCTAGGAAGTTCGACAAAATCCCAAGCGACGCTGGTCCCCGACAGGCTGGGGTAGGTCGTGTCTGCAAGCATTCCATGAAGCGCATGCCCAAATTCATGAAAAAGCGTTGTCACTTCATTAAATGTAAGTAAAGACGGTTTTGTTTGTGTGGGCTTTGTAAAATTACATACGATCGATACATGTGGTCTTTCGTTACGTCCATTCAATTTGTATTGGGGTTTGAACGAAGTCATCCATGCACCACTACGTTTACCTTGTCTTGGAAAAAAATCAGCATAAAAAACAGCCACAAGATTTAAAGAATCGTCAACTACTCTGTATGTTTTAACATCATGGTGGTAGGTGTCGATATTTTGTACTTCTTCAAATTGTAGACCAAAAAGTTTTTCAGCAATTTGAAAAGCCCCGTCAATCACGTTTTCTAACTTAAAATAGGGTTTAAGTTGCGCATCGTCAATATCAAATTGTTGTTTTTTTAGTTGTTCTGAGTAGTATGCATTATCCCATTTTTGAATTGTTTTTAAGCCGTCAATTTTTTGCGCAAATTGACTTAAATTCTCAAATTCTTTTTGTGCAAATGGCCTTGCTTTTTCAAGCAAATCAGATAAAAACGCCTTTACTGTTTCGGGTGTTTTGGCCATGCGTTCTTCGAGTACATAGTCTGCGTGAGTTTTGTAGCCCAAAAGTTTGGCTCTTTGAAAACGAAGTTTAGCAATTTCTAAAACAAGTTTTTGGTTGTCTAATTCATTGTTTTGAAAGCCCTTTCTCCCAAAAGCAAGAGCTAGTTTTCTACGTAATTCCCTATTTTTTGCATACTTCATAAAGGGAACATAGCTAGGATAATCCAAACTAATGATCCATCCTTTTTTTTCTTTTTGAATAGCCCTCAATTTTGCTGCCTCTTTTTCATCGTCGGGCAAACCTTCAAGTTTTGATTCCTCTAGGATATGCAGTTCAAAGTTATTTGTTTCTGCGAGTAAATGCTCACCGAATGTCAGTTTTAATTTGCTTAAAGCTTTATCAATTTCGCGCAGATGTTCTTTGTCTTTAGTATTCAATAAGGCTCCGTTTCGTGAGAAGCTTTTATATTTCTTTTCCAGTAGCTGACCTTGTTCTTGGGTTAGGATCAAACTATCTTTTTGTTCAAAAATGCTTTTAATTTTGCTAAATAAAACCTCGTTGAGGGCCACATCATTAGAAAATTCTGCAAGCATAGGTGAGATTTGCTGTGCTATTTGCTGAATATCTTCATTGGTTTCGGCTGCATTGAGGTTAAAGAATAGACTCGATATCCGTTCCAATTCGAGAGCTGAAAATTCAAGAGCTTCAATAGTGTTTTGAAATGAAGGGGCTTCTAAGTTGTCACAAATGGCATTTATTTGTGCTTTAGATTTTGCAATTGCAGTTTTAAAAGCATCAATAAAATCTGTTGTTTTAATCTTAGAAAACGGTGCAGTGCCATAAGGACTGTCAAAGCGCTGATTTAGAATATTCATTAGGGGGTTATCTCGAATTAAGAGTTTAAATTTTTAGAGGCATTTTCAACTTTTAGTTTTAATTCATCTTTATAAACTTGAATTTTGTCTAAAACACATTGATCATTTGAACCTATAATTTGTGCAGCTAGAATCCCTGCATTTTTTGCGCCATTTAAGGCAACAGTTGCCACGGGGACGCCACCTGGCATTTGTAAAATTGACAAAATAGAGTCCCATCCATCGATGGAGTTGCTGGACTTTATTGGTACACCAATTACAGGCAACGGGCTTATGGCTGCAATCATTCCTGGAAGATGCGCGGCACCACCAGCTCCAGCTATAATTACTTTAAGACCGCGTTTGTGTGCTGTTTTGCCGTATTCAAATAATTTTTCAGGGGTACGGTGGGCAGAAACAATATCAACTTCAATACTGATATCAAAACTTTTAAGAATTTCGATTGCTTCTTTCATGACAGGCATATCGCTGTCACTACCCATAATAATTCCTACTTGTGTCATTTTATTTACTTATTACTTTTATAGTTTCTTTTACTTGTTGTGCTATTTCACGTGCCTTATCAATTTCTGAATGTACAATTGTGACGTGTCCCATTTTTCGAAATGGGCGTGTTTCTTTCTTACCATAAATATGTGGGGTTACTCCCTCTAGTTCTAAAATTTTTTCTATGTTTTTATAAACAACAGCTCCGTTGTGCCCCTCCGCTCCGACTAAGTTGACCATAACGCCACTCACTTTATTTCGGGTTTCACCTAAGGGTAAATTCAATACAGCACGTATGTGCTGTTCAAACTGAGAAGTGTAGCTAGCTTCTATAGTTTGATGTCCAGAATTATGAGGTCTCGGCGCGACTTCATTGATAAGTATGTTATCGTCTTGAGTTAGAAACAGCTCAACAGCTAACAGCCCTACATGCTTAAAAGCTGCTGCTGTGTTTAGGGCGACACGCTTAGCTTTTTTTTCTATGGCGTTAGAAATTCGCGCCGGACACAACACGTATTCTACTTGGTTGGCTTCAGGATGAAATTCCATTTCAACTACAGGGTAAGCGCGGATTTCTCCTTGAGGTGATCTGGCAACCGTCACTGCAAGTTCTTTTTTGAAAGGGACTAAGTCTTCAGCAATGCATTCAACATTAGGAAGCGCTTTCACGTCCGAAAGAGTTCGAATAACCTTGACTCCCTTACCATCATATCCAAATTGCGCACTTTTCCAAACGAAGGGAAGGGTTTGTACTTCATTTTCAATAGCGCTAGTGAGTTCTTTTGAGTTTACATAACGTGTAAATGATGCAGTAGGTAGACCATGTTCACTATAAAATAGTTTTTGTTTTGCTTTATTTTGGATTATGGCCAAAGTATCAGCTGCTGGATAAACGTTTACACCTTCATGCTCCAATGCTCTCAGTGCTGAGACGTTTACATTTTCAATTTCAATGGTTAGGGTATCTACTTTTTTCCCAAATTCAAAAACAGTTTCGTAATCCATAAGATCACCTACAAAGAACGCATCACAGGCTATTTTTGATGGCGCTTCAGGATTTGGATCAAGCACATAGGTTTGAATGTCAAATTTTCTTGTGGTATAAAGTAGCATTTTTCCAAGTTGTCCACCGCCTAAAATACCGACTTTATGTTGAGAAGAGAACAAGTGCATGTTTGCCTAATTGCTAAAGGTTGAATTCTAGCGCAAAAATACACTTAAAAATGGAATCTTGCATCAAAATCCTTCAGCAAAACACTTTTTAACCTCTGTATTTAATTATCTTTGTGGCCAAATCTTGATTTGATATTAAAACATTTTCTTTAAACTTTTACAACCTTAGTTGAAATCAAAATGAAAAACATTGTATTATTTGGCCCCCCGGGTGCAGGAAAAGGGACGCAAGCCAACTTCATAAAAGACAGCTATGATCTGGTACACATATCTACAGGAGATGTCTTTCGTTACAATATTAAAAATCAAACCGATTTAGGAATATTGGCCAAATCATTTATGGATAAAGGTGATCTTGTTCCAGATCAAGTCACAATAGATATGTTGGCGGACCAAGTGGCCAAAAACTCGCAGGCTAATGGGTTTATTTTTGATGGATTTCCACGAAACACATTTCAAGCCGAGGCATTAGATGACATTTTAAATAATTATAATACTGAGGTCAATGCGATGATTGCATTGGAAGTAGACGACGAAGTTTTAGTGAATCGACTTCTTAAGCGAGGGCAAACTAGCGGTCGTGCTGATGACTCCTCAGAAGAAATAGTGCGGAACCGTATTAAAATATACTACGATGAAACCGCTGTTTTAAAATCTTTTTACGAACAAAAAGATAAATATTACGGGGTTGACGGAGTTGGAGCTATCGATGCAATTACTGCGCGTTTAAACGCCATAATCGATGCGCTGTAAATAGATAAAAGATGACTGAAGGTAATTTCGTTGATTACATAAAATTATATGCTTCCTCCGGAAATGGTGGAAAGGGCTCGGTACACCTACATCGCGAAAAATACATCACAAAGGGCGGACCGGATGGAGGTGATGGTGGTCGTGGAGGACATGTGATCATTCGAGGAAACGAAAACCTTTGGACATTACACCATCTAAAATTTAAAAAACATTTAAGAGCAGGCCATGGCGAACATGGTAGTAAGAGCCGAAGTACTGGAGCCGACGGTGTTGATGTTTATATTGATGTACCTCTTGGCAGTGTTGTCCGCGAAACAGAATCTAATACAATTTTATTTGAAATCACTGCGCATGACGAAGAAGTTATTTTGTGTGAAGGTGGTAAAGGAGGGCGCGGGAATTGGCACTTCAAATCGTCAACAAATCAAACCCCGAGGTATGCACAACCTGGAATGCCTTCTATTGAAAAATATGTTACAATAGAATTAAAAATTCTTGCCGATGTAGGACTCGTTGGTTTTCCCAATGTTGGGAAATCCACATTATTGTCTGTTGTAACTTCAGCAAAGCCTAAAATTGCTGATTATGAATTTACAACCTTGAAGCCGAATTTGGGTATTGTGGAGTATCGAGACTTCCAGTCTTTTGTAATGGCTGATATACCTGGAATTATAGAAGGTGCTGCTGAAGGTAAGGGCTTGGGGCATTATTTTTTGCGGCATATCGAACGCAATTCAATTCTCTTATTCTTGATTCCAGCTGATGCTGATGATATAAAAAATCAGTACGATATTTTGTTGGATGAATTGAGGCGCTACAATCCAGAAATGCTAGATAAAGAACGCATCGTAGCTATTTCTAAAAGTGATTTATTGGATGATGAATTAAGAGCGGAGCTTAAACAAATTCTTGACAAACAAATGCCTGTTGAGTACTTGTTTATATCATCTGCGGCACAAACTGGTATCATGAATCTAAAAGACCTTCTTTGGAAACAGCTTAATACTTAAAGACTGTCTTTAGACTTACTTTGATGACCTACAATATAGATGTTAAAACTAATGAAAAGAGTCTGTTTTTTTCTTGTCTTTTGCTTCCAGCCTTTCCTTTTTGGTCAATCTATTCCTAAAGATTTCAATGCATTGTGGAAAGTCAAGGACTATAAATCACTAGTACATAAGTTAGAGCAGTTTACCAACCTTTATCCAAATCATTTGGAAGCAATAGAACAACTTGGTGATGCCTACGGACGAATCTCTGAATGGGATCGCGCTTCAAAGTGTTATGAAAAACTAATCCATATAAAACCAGATGAGGCTAACTATCACTATAAATACGGTGGCGTACTTGGCAAAATGGCAAAAGAGAGCTCAAAGTTCAAGGCTTTAGGTCTGATTAATCAGACAAAAAAATCATTCACTACTGCTGTCAAGCTAGATCCGTATCATTGGGCAGTACGTTGGGCACAAGTGCAATTGTATGCTCAATTACCTGGTTTTTTAGGGGGGAGTTATGATAAAGCGATAGCATATGCTGAGGAGCTACAATCAATTTCTAGACTCGATGGCTATTTTGCTAAAGCTTATATTTATGAACAGATGGATGAGCATAGTCTTGCTCGAAAATATATGAAAAAAGGGATTAAGCTAAGACAGGATTTTTCATGTTTAAATTCAAAACACTATTCAGAACATTGTAAAATAAACAGTAATGACCTTCGTTACTATTTGGCTTTAGCCTATTTGACCGAGAATATGGAACTGAATACTGCAGCATTTTTATTTGAAAAATATATTTCTGATTTTAGTTCAGCTGATACAGTACCACTTGAATTAGCGTATTTTCAATTGGCGAACCTATGTTTAATTCAAGACAATACTCAAGGTGCTTTGACTCATTTAAACCACGCCTTAGAATTGAATTCAGATTTTGATTTAGCCAAAAACGCAAAAAAGCGTATTTTAATGTCTTTGCCTGATTAAAATTTTAGTTACTCTGCTTATATTTACGTTAAATAATTTTTTATGAATGTTCATTTTATCGCCATTGGCGGCGCAGCAATGCACAATTTAGCACTTGCCCTACATTTGAAAGGCATACATGTCACGGGCAGTGATGATGTTATCTTTGAACCTTCAAAATCTAGGTTAGACCGCTATGGTTTATTACCCAAAGAAATCGGGTGGGATCCAGAACGAATAAATTCTTCCCTAGACGCAATTATTTTGGGTATGCATGCAAAAGCCGATAATCCGGAGTTGTTGAGAGCCCAAGAGTTGGCGTTAAATATTTATTCTTACCCTGAATTTATTTTTGAACAAGCCCAACAAAAAACACGTGTAGTAATAGGCGGAAGCCACGGTAAAACTACAATTACAGCAATGATTCTTCACGTATTGGACTACCATGGTAAGGAGGTCGATTATATGGTTGGAGCACAATTGGAAGGCTTTGATGTCATGGTCAAGCTAACGCATCATAATGACTTTATTGTCTTGGAAGGCGATGAGTATTTAAGTTCACCTATCGATTTGAAACCAAAATTCCACCATTATAAACCTAATATAGCTTTATTGAGCGGGATTGCTTGGGACCATATTAATGTATTTCCGACTTTTGAAGATTATAAAGAGCAGTTTTCTATTTTTACAGATAGTATAGTCGAAGGGGGTAGTATTTCTTATAATTCAGAAGATCGTTTTGTTAAAGAGGTTGTTGAAAAAAGCCCTAACCCCATTCGGAAATTTCCTTACAAAACACCTCACTACACTATAGAAAATGGGATAACCTACTTGGAAACCCCTGAGGGGCCTATGCCTTTGGAGATTTTCGGAAAGCATAATCTTAATAATTTGGCTGGTGCCAAATGGATTTGTCAGCATATGGGTGTTGACGAGGTTGATTTTTATGAGGCTATTGCTTCATTTAAAGGAGCTAATAAACGATTAGAAAAAATAGCTGATCAATCGTCTTGTGTTGTTTATAAAGATTTTGCTCACGCACCAAGTAAAGTACAAGCCACTACAAGCGCTGTTAAAAATCAATACCCAAAACGCCGTCTACTTGCTTGTCTAGAATTGCATACCTACAGCAGTCTGAATGAGAATTTTCTATCGGAATATGATCAAACTTTAGCTATGGCTGATGAGGCTGTGGTGTTTTTTTCCCCAAGCGCATTACAAATCAAAAAAATGAAACCCATAAGTGAAGAACAAATAGCACATGCTTTTCAACACAATAATTTGACTGTATATACAGATCCGAGGCAATTCCAGGATTTTTTAAAGGCTCAAAATTACACAGACACAGCCCTATTGCTGATGAGTTCGGGAAATTATGGGGGTTTGAACTTTGATACATTGGGCCACATGATTATCTAATTTATTCACCTACAACACATTTAATACTATGCCCCAATATTCATTACCCATTAAGCAATGGTCACAAGCCGATCAACCACGAGAAAAATTAAGAGACAATGGCGCTCGTTTTTTAAGCGATGCAGAGCTATTAGCGATTGTCATTGGATCTGGGACACAACAGATTAGTGCTGTTGGTTTATCTAAAATTCTATTATCTGGTGTTCGAAATAATTTAAACAAATTAGGTAAATGTACATTAGCTCAACTTACTAATTACAAAGGAATAGGAGAGGCTAAGGCCATTAAGATCATGGCAACAATGGAGCTTGGCCGTAGATACAAATCTACGTCTGTTGAGGACCAAGCAGAAATGGCTTCGAGTAGGTCTGTTTTTGAGCTTATGCAGCCTGTCTTGGGTACTTTAGACCACGAAGAATTTTGGGTGCTTTATCTCAATAATGCCCACAAGCTAATTTCTAAAAGTCAATTGAGCAAGGGTGGAATTACAGCGGCATTAGTCGACAAACGTTTACTGTTTAAAAGAGCACTTGAAGTTGGTGCTGTAGCACTGATTTTAATCCATAATCACCCTTCCGGAAAATTAGAACCCAGTACTTTTGACTTAAGGCTTACAAATACACTAAAAACTGCAGCTAAAACTTTAGATATTAAAGTATTAGACCATCTTATTGTCACAGAAAAAACCTATTTTAGTTTTGTCGATGAAAATTTGCTCTAATGCTGCTCATTTATACACCAAAAATAACCAGTAGACTAAAATTTGTATTTAAACAAATATGCACACGTATTTTAGGTATTTCAATCGATTTTACAACAACAATCGAGGTTTTTATTGCACATTCTGGGTTAAAAATGTCCTATGGGCCACAGCCATTGGGCTCTGAATTTTTTATTAAAAGTAATGGATTGCTTTTTCAGCAAGGTCTGTCAGATATTGAAATTAATGTTCAAAATTGGGGGGACTCTAAATGTTTTTTTTATGTTGGAGAAAAAAGTCATTTACCATTCGATATTTTCTCGGCTTCATTTTATCTACTGAGTCGCTATGAGGAGTATTTACCACATGTCAAAGACGAATTTGGGCGGTTTACTAAAGCGTATAGTTTAGCATTCCAACATCAATTTTTAGATCAGCCAGTTGTTGATATTTGGGCCCACCAATTAAAATCGGAACTAGAAGTTCATTTTCCGGATTTCACGTTTAAAGCTAAAGCGTATAGAATTCATCCAATCATAGACGTGCCAATGGCCTATTTTTTTAAAAACAAAGGACTTTTGCGTTCTGTAGGCGGATTTCTTTCTGACCTTTACCATTTTAGATTTAAACTTTTTTATGAGCGCTTTTTGGTATTATTTGGACTTAAAAAAGACCCTTTCAACACGTTCAATTGGATCATAAATCGACAAAAGAAATCTAAACAAAAGTTTGATGTTTTCTTTCTTGTAGGTGATTATTCTACTTACGATAAGGGTATCAATCTAAATAAAAAAGAATTTGTCGCACAGATAAAATCTATCAGAGATTACTGTCATGTTGGGCTCAAAACTTCTTTTTTAGCTCTTGATGATTTTGATAAATTAAAACAAGAAAAACGTCGACTAGATGCAGTTATAAACTCAAATTCGCATAAGGCTAGAGCCTCATTTTCTAAGGTCAACCTACCGACTACCTACCGAAACTATGTGGATTTGGAAATTGAAACAGATTTTTCAATGGGTTATCCAGACACTATAGGATTTAGAGCGGGAACATGTACCCCATTTTTGTTCTACGACTTGGATTTTGAAGTTCAGACCCCCCTGATGGTTCACCCCTATCAATTAATGGATTTCTCACTGCTTAAATACAACTCTTTTTTAGACAAGAAAGAAACCCTTCTCAAAATTATCCAACAGGTAAAAAATGTGAATGGAGTTTTTACTCCTGTGTTTCATAACTATACCTTTAGCGGGTGGGACAGATGGTCCGATTTTAAAACCTTGTTTAACATTATTTTAGATTCAAATAAAGATGTATCAGCATAAAAAACACTTGTTTTTTGATCTCGACCACACCCTTTGGGATTTTGATAAAAACTCTGCATTGACTTTTGAATACATTTTTAAAATCAACAGTATTGAAGTGAATTTAAATACTTTTTTAGGGGTTTATATGCCAATAAACTTGGCGTATTGGAAGTTATATCGGGAGGAGAAAATTGCTAAAGATCGTCTGCGGTATGCACGACTTAAAGATACATTTGACGCACTTAATATTCAAATCAGCACCCGAATAATCAATAAACTCTCTGATGATTACATAATTCACCTTTCTAGGTTTAATCATTTGTTTGATGGGGCCATCGAGGTTTTAGATTATTTATATCCAAAATACAGCTTGCATATCATAACCAATGGTTTTAAAGAGGTACAAAACGGAAAATTAAATAAAGCTGGTATTGCACATTATTTTGAGACTGTTACCAATTCAGAAATGGTCGGGGTAAAAAAACCTAATCCTAAAATTTTTAAGCATGCACTTAAACAAGCTAAGGCCTTGCCTGAACATAGCCTTATGATTGGCGAT
The DNA here is from genome assembly GCA_027593245.1 of Bacteroidota bacterium. Lineage (GTDB taxonomy): Bacteria > Bacteroidota > Bacteroidia > Flavobacteriales > Flavobacteriaceae > UBA3537. The sequence continues at coordinate 42,765 of JAQCJC010000005.1, forward strand.
AACTTGGAGGCGGATATTTTAGGGGCTATAGATTTCGGTATAGATGCCTTGTGTTTTAATTACCATAAGGAGATTATTCCAAAAGCTATACAGTCTATCAATCAGCTTTTGGAGCTCAAGCATTTTCTGTAATTTTAAAAAAATAAGTATCTTCAACATAAAATTAATATCCATGAAAAATAAATCAATCATAGTTTTTTGTTTATTGATTGCTTTTCAAAACTTCACTTTTGCACAAAGCGACATCAATAATTACAAGTTTGTTTCTGTTTCTGATCGTTTTGATTTTTTAAAAACATCAGATCAGTATAAGCTTAACTCTTTAACAAAATTCTTACTTAACAAAAGCGGTTTTACTGTACTGGACAGGTTAAATAGTTATCCGAAAGATCTTTCAGAAGACCGCTGTTTATTGCTGGATGTCTCTGTTGAAAAACTAAAAGGATTTTTAAAAACAAAACTTGAAGTTCAGTTTAGAAACTGCCGAAGTGAAATTATTTACAAGTCGGAAATAGGGTCATCCAAACAAAAAGATTTTCAGAAAGCCTATCACGAAGCTTTGCGCTCTGCCTTTGAATCTGTAGCTGCTCTAGAATACCGCTATGAAGCCCTTCCTCCTTCTGTTGTTGCCAAAGATCCAAATTCAGTATTACCGGCTAAGGCACCTGTTCCTGCGGAAGTGTCAGAGCCTTACAAAGCGCCCCCTGTGCCCGAAGTTCCTGTTGTATCATCTGCTGTTGTAGTACAATCCATACCACCACCAGCACCAAAAGCTCCTCAAACCCCGAAAGTTGTTGTTTCACAAGACGAAAAAAATACGATTCAAGTCAAGGCTACAAACTATGGTTTTAAGGTTCTAGATGTTGTTTCTGACAAGGTTTTATACACACTTCACGCTACAATATATGATGGAGTTTTTATTATAAATAATAAACCTGGTATTGCATACCAGCGAGGGAATCGTTGGGTTCGCGAGTATGTTTCTGACTCAAAAATAGTAATTGAACCTCTTTTTTAGTTGGTTTACTAATAATTGTATTTATCCTTCCAGCGGTGCTTTAGAAAGTCTTTTTGGGTTTGTTCTCTTGCGTTATCGCCAGGAGCATAAAATGTTGTACTCTTAATTTCTTTTGGCAAAAACTCTTGAGCAACAAAGTTTTGATCATAGTTATGAGCGTATTTGTATTCCTCACCGTAGCCTAGCGTTTTCATAAGCTTTGTGGGTGCATTTCGAAGGTCTAAAGGTACACTTAGGTTTCCCGTGTTTTTTACGGTTTGCATAGCGGCATTTATGGCCTGATAGGCCGCATTACTTTTTGGAGAACAAGCCAGATAAGTTGCACATTGACTGAGAACGATTCTGGCATCAGGCATACCAATACTAGCAACTGCTTGCATTGTAGAATTGGCCATAACCAATGCTGTAGGGTTAGCATTTCCAATATCCTCGCTGGCCAAAATCAATAACCGTCTTGCAATAAATTTTACGTCCTCACCACCAGATAACATTCGAGCAAGCCAATATACCGCTGCATTGGGATCGCTACCTCGAATGGATTTTATGAAGGCCGAAATAATATCGTAGTGCTGATCTCCACTCTTGTCGTACAAGGCAGCATTGTTTTGTACCTTCTCAGTTACAAGTTTGTTGGTGATTATAATTTTTTCTGATGACTCCGAATTGATAATAAGTTCAAAAATATTGAGTAATTTTCGAGCATCTCCACCAGAAAGGCGAATGAGCGCCTCGGTTTCTTTTAGCCTTATTTGTATTGACGACAAAACTTCGTCGGTAGTAATTGCACGTTGTAATAAGTCTTCTAAATCTTTTTTCTCAAAAGGGTTTAAAGTATACACTTGACAGCGAGACAATAGGGCAGAGATGACTTCAAAGCTTGGGTTTTCTGTGGTTGCTCCAATAAGTGTTACCCAACCTTTTTCTACAGCTTGCAGCAGCGAATCTTGTTGTGATTTACTGAAGCGGTGAATTTCATCAATAAAAAGAATAGGGTTTTTAGTGGTAAAAAGTCCACCGCTTTGTTTGGCTTTTTCAATAACTTCACGCACGTCTTTAACTCCAGAATTTATAGCACTCAAGTTGTAAAATGGCCGATCAGATGTTTTGGCTATAATTGTTGCTAGTGTAGTTTTCCCTATGCCTGGTGGTCCCCATAATATCATGGAAGGGATCAAACCCTGTTTCAACCCTTGTGTGAGCGCACCTTGTGGTCCTACCAAATGTTGCTGACTTATATAGTCTGATAATGTAGTTGGACGTAAACGTTCGGCAAGTGGAGTATTCATACCACAAATTAAACCTTTTTTTTAAGTAATTTCAAGTTTCGTATTTTTATGTCTATGAAAACAGCTTCATCTTTTCGATTTACGACTGGCGTACTGGGTTACCCTCTTTTTTTTGTCCTGCTTGTCTGGCTCGTTTTTTGGGCCGATTTTCGATTTGGTCTTCATCTCAGCGAGTTGGGAATTTACCCTCGTAAATTAGAGGGGTTAATTGGTGTTATTTTTAGTCCTTTTGTTCATGGTTCTTTAGCCCATGTGTACCACAATAGTATTCCTTTATTAGTTCTTTCTATGGCTTTGTTTTATTTCTACAGGCCCGTTGCCTGGAAAATTGTAGTAGGAGGGATATTGCTTTCTGGATTTATGACTTGGTGTATTGGTAGCTCAGCTTACCACATTGGTGCGAGTGGACTTATTTATGTATTGTTGAGCTTTCTTTTGTTTAAAGGATTACTTTCAAAGCATTACCGATTGATTGCCCTTTCGTTAGTTGTTGTTTTTCTTTATGGTGGAATGATATGGTACATTTTTCCTGTTAAGGAAAAGATGTCTTGGGAAGGTCATTTTTCGGGATTTGTAGTAGGTATTTTGTTTTCTCTTATATTTAAATCTTCCATTGCTAAACCTCTCAAATATGCTTGGGAAGAAGCTGATTTTGATGCTTCTGATGATCCTTTTTTACAGCAATTTGATAAAGATGGTAATTTTATTGAATCTTCAAAATTTGAGAAGGATTCAAATCCTCAAATACACTATTCTTTCAAAGAGGAGGAGTAACGTTGGCGCACCACTTCATAAAGAAAAGCGCCACAAGCTACAGATACATTCAATGAGGCGATACTGCCATACATTGGTAATTGGGCTTTGTCGTCAACTAGCTTAAGAACAGAGGGGGAGACCCCTTTACCTTCAGAGCCCATAACGATGGCGGTTGCTGCTTTAAAATCTACTTCATAAAGTGTTTGATCTGTTTTTTCTGTGGCTGCAATTACGTTAATTTCAGAGGCTTGAAAGTAAAAAACAGCATCTTTGATATGATCTACTTTACATATAGGTATGTTAAATACCGCTCCAGCACTTGTTTTTATGGTATCGCCATTGATTGGGGCGCTTCCACTTTTCTGTACAATGATGCCATCGACTCCAGTACATTCTGCAGTACGAATAATAGCGCCAAAGTTGCGTACATCACTCAATTGATCGAGAATTAAAAATAAGGGATTTTCTTTTGTTTCTTTTACTGCGGAGACTAACGCATCTAACTCATAAAACGTAATAGGGGCAATTTGTGCCACAGCACCCTGGTGGTTGTTTGGTGTGAGTCTGTTGAGTTTCTCTACAGGAACGTAGCTGTAATTGATGCCCTTTTTTCTAATGCTATGTTCTAATTCAGAAAACAACTCACCTCTAAGCCCTTTTTGTAAAAACACTTTATCAATAGATTTGTTGGCTTCAATGGCTTCTAAAATAGCACGTAATCCGTACAGACTTGTTTCTTTTTGCATACTGTAAAAATACAATTTAATTCAGTTGTTATTCTATAAAAAAAGCGGGCATTGCCCGCTTTTTTTGAATTACACATTATACTTACCTAATAATAACTTTTTGATTTATAATATTTTTTCCTTGGACTAAATTAAGAATGTAAATACCATTAGTAAAGTTAGAGGTTTTAATCTTTCCCTTGATTTTTCCGTTGCTGGGTTTAAAATTATCTTCAAAAATAGTACGTCCTTGAATATCTAAAAGGATGATTTTTGCATATTCTTGGGATATAGTTTGATATTTAAAATTTAACTGCTGTTCTACCTCATTAGACCAAATTACAAGATTATCATTACCTAAAGAAGCACTAGAAGTACTTAATGACAGATTTGGCCCAGTGATTATTAATGAAAAGTTTTGCGTGCCTGATTGTAAGTTTCCTTTATGTGAAACAGATATTGTATAGTTACCATTTGAAGCATTGTTTACTATTATTCCTTCAACAGTATCTACATTGTTATCGCTGTCATTCGTGGCCCACGATTGAGGACTACTAGGGTTTAATTTCCATGGGTAATAAGTAGTTCCATTCCCAATTACTCTTAAATCTAAGTCATTTATTAATGTAGATTGGGGGCTATTTAGAGATGTATTTACAGCTCCTGGTGGATCTGTCCAACATAATGTCGCTTTTAATTCTCCACTATTTCCTGACGAGAACTCATAGGTATATGTTTCTCCTTGACTTAAAGTGCCTTCATAAATTTGTGCTAAACTATTATTATCATCAAGTATAGTTTCAGCGGCAACCTTGGCATTAAGCAGTCCCCATCCAAATATTGGATCCGGTCCAACTGTATTGTCATCATCAGCGGTATGACAGGCCAATGCTTTCAGCGTAGCAGCCTTCATAAACTTATTGTTCAACTGGTTATAATATTCTTGAATAAGAAGAAGTGTTCCAGAAACATTAGGTGCTGCCATAGATGTTCCAGTAGCGCTGTAGTAAGAATTGTTTGTAGTTGCTGCGCACGAAAAAACAGACGTACCATCACCTGAAATATCTGGTTTGATTCGGCCATCATCTGTAGGTCCTTGACTACTACTAGGATTAATATTCATAAATAGGAGGTCTCCATTTTCTTGAATGTATGGATTGCTTGCATTGGCTACAACCATTGTATTTTTTGAGGTTTTATTACCAACAAGTTTGTCATAGCCATTAGCTAAACCGCCATTATACTCCTCTCCACCATCATTACCAGCAGATATTACAGGGAGATAGTATTCTGCAGCATAAGCAATTTGATCCCATTCTCGAGATTCAGCACTATAGCTTCCCATTAAATAGTTGAAGTTGTCATTTTGTTGAACAGGAACTCCATACGAATGATTCGATAATAATAAAGCATTTTCTGTTGCTTCTTCAAGCGCTTCAATACTATCGGAATCCCAATCATACGATTTTATTTCTGCCTTTGGCGCCATACCTTTTGAACTAGTATTTGTTCCCTTGGCAATTATTGTCCCAGCTACATGAGTGGCGTGATTTCCAAATACATCTGATGAGCCAAAATCTGGTGTTGTTATTCTGCTGCTTGGCAGGAAATCATCATTAAGGAATTCAACATGGGTGTCTCTTACATTCTCTCCGTCCCAAACGCCTATAACCATATTTTCACCTTCTAGATCTAATCCGAGACCTCCTTCGGGATGCAAGAAATTTGTTCTAGTTGCTTTGGCGCTTCCAGTATTGTGTGTTTCAATGTAAATAGGTTGGTTATCTATGATATATTTTATTTTTTTCACAGAGTTATCCTCTGACCTAATTATTTTCTTTATTTGAGGGTTTTTGACGATAAATTCGTCTACGCTTTTTTGGTGTTGTTTATTTACTTTTTTTAATTGGCTTTTTAAGAGAGATGTTTC
>JAQCJC010000006.1 GCA_027593245.1 Bacteroidota bacterium
ATATTATTTTCAAGAAGGAATTACGATAAAATCTTTCAGGTAAAAAGGCTCAAAATAAGCTACATCTTCGAACTCTTGTTTTTTAAACTTACAATAGGAAAGATGGCACATTTGTTCCGCTGAAGGAAGTTGAGAATCAAAATGAGCATTTGGATGGTTGATGATTGCTTTAGTTTTTTCTACTCCGTTGCCAATAAAAAAAACAGCATTCTTTTGTAGTAAATTGCTGTATGAATTTTCATCTAAAATTTTAGCTGAAGTGGTTTCAATTGATTTATATGTTTGGTCAAATACAGCAGAATATACTTCCATTCTCCGAGCATCCAGCATTGGTACAATATATCCCGATTTAGGTTTGGCTTTATGGGCAAGAACTTCTAGTGTAGGTACAGAAACTAGAGGAATTCCCAATGCAAAACAAAGACCTTTTGCGGCAGAAACGCCAATACGCAATCCGGTGTAAGACCCCGGGCCTTTACTGACCGCAACAGCATTAAGATCACTCCGCTTTACTCCAGCTGAACTTAATACAGAATCAATATACACATGCAAGCGTTCTGCATGGGAATAGCTTAAACTATTGTCTTCTTTAAGAACTGTTAGTTTGCCATCAACGGAAAGGGTTACCGAACAATTAGTAGTAGACGTTTCAATATTTAAAATATTGGCCATTTACAAATTTAATGGTTTCCCAAGATAAAAGTCAAGAACTTTAGTTTTAAAAATGAAATCGTATTTGGCACGTACCAAACTAGACTGCGCATTGACCAACTGTGTTCTATTTTGCTCCAGATCTAAAGAGTTGAGTACGCCGATGTTATAGCGCTCTTGTGCGTTATCAAAAGAAAGTTGACGTGCAGCAACTGTTGTTTGTGCTGACGTGAATGTTTTAAGCGCTGCTTTAGCATCAGTAAAAGCGCGCTGTATGTTGACCTCAAGGTCTAATTTTGCTTGCTCTAAAGCCAATTTTCTATTCTCTACTTGTATGGAAGATTTTGACAAAGCTGTATTGTTTTGAAATCGAGAAAAAATTGGAATATTTAAATTTAAAGACAGGCTGTGCCCTTTGTTGTCATTAATTTGTTGAAAAAATGAATTGTCGGAAGTTAGATTAGAAAAGTTTGCTCCAGTGTTGAGCCCATAACTAAAACTGAGTGTGGGATAAAATCCACTTTTAGAAATTTCGACACCAAGCTCAGCAGCTTCAATATTTTTTTTGGCGACCCTAATTTCGCTTCTGTTTTCAAACGCATAATTCAATATCGGGCGTACATCACTGTACATAAGCAACTCCGAGGGGGCATCCAAATCAATAATTTCTACATCAAAACCATCAAAGGAAACTTGTAATGTTTGTGATAATGACAAAAGTGCAAGTGTAGAGCTATTTTCGGCTACTGTTAAGCTTTGTTCGTCATTTGCAAGAGTGGCCTCAGCATCATAAATATTAGCCTCTGGCTGTGTCCCTGCTTGAACAAGAGCTTTGACGCGCTCCAATTGTTCTAGTGAAAAATTATACTGTGCTTGAGCAATGGATAGATTTTCCTTGTTCAGTAAAACATTTAAATATGAGTTTACTACACTTAAAGCAACATTGTCTTTGATCCTATTAAACTCTTCAAGATTTGATTCTTTGTTAATTAGAGCCTGTTTGTAAATATTAGTGTTGCGAAATCCATTAAAGACCGTTTGTGAGACATTTAAGCTCAAATTTGTTGAATGAAAAGTTCGGTCTACAAAATTTCCGTCAAAAACCTCAACATTCCCCAAATTAAGGCGCTGAGAAGTATTTGCCCCAAGTGCCGGCAAGAAATTTCCTTTGGCTGCAATAATATCTTGATCATTTGTCAACAAGTTATTTTGGCTTTGTTTAACTGAAATATTGTTCTCTAAAGCATGAGTAATACACTCTTGTAGTGTCCACTGTTTTTGAGCAGTGCTAATAAACGAACCTAAAAAACAAAAGAATAGGAGTAGTTGTTTCATGTTTTTGTTTTGTATTTGATTACTAATCATTTTCATCTTCGGATTCGTCTTCATCTGATTCTTCAAAAGTTTTATTCCAAATTTTGATCCTGTCTGCTTCGTCCAGACCCTCTGTAATTTCAATATTAATTCCGTCCGAGATCCCAATTTCAACATTTTTTATTCTGAAGGAACCATCATTATTCAGGAGTTCAACAAAAGGCTTTTCGGTAATTCTATTGAACTGCAATAAGGCTTCTCTTATGACTAAGATACTGTCTTTACTTTCTACCTCAATTTCTGCGTTTGCGCTATAGCCTGCACGAATCTTATTGCTGGATTCTACAGTAACATCGGCCTTAATCACAAACTGAACTGCACCACTTTCCTCAACCCCTTTTGGAGCAACAAAAGTTAGTTTTGCTGGAAATTCTTTTTCGTTAATCGCGCCCAGAATTACTTTTATTTCTTTGCCTTCTTCCAGCTTACCCACTTCTGATTCGTCTACTTTGCCTTCAAAAATCATTTTGCTCATGTCTGCAACTGTCGCAATTGTTGTTCCTGCATTAAAGTTGTTACTCTGAATAACTTGATCGCCTTCACGAACTGGTATTTCTAAAATAGTCCCAGGGATTTGTGCCACAATATTGGTGTTTGCAGATCCTCCTCCAGAAATAGAGCCTTGGCGAATAATCTGGTAATCGTTTTGGGCTTGTATGTAATTCTCTTGCGCTTGGTTGAGGCTCAATTCATTATTTTCAAAATCTTGACGCGAGATAACGCCCTTTTCATAAAGACTTTTGTTTCGGTCAAATAAAGTTTTTGCATTATCATAAGAAAACTTTGCTGTTTTAATACGACTTTGTGCACTAACCAAGGATTGCTCATTGGGAACGACACGAATCTTCGCAATCAAATCTCCTTTTTGAACTAAATCTCCTTCTTCAACTAGAATTTTATCTACTATTCCAGAAATTTGAGGTTTAAGTTCAATTTCCTCCTCAGGGTTTAACTTACCTGTAGCCACGATTTTGGTGTCCAGTGTCGTATAAAATGGGAGTTCTGTTTCATAATCTACCACATCCTCTGTATTAGAGTCCTTAAAGTATTTAAGTACGACAACTAAAAGTAGCAGCAATACGATGCCTAAAATAATTTTTACTGTTTTATTCATTGTTTTAATTTATTTATTCTTCTCTTAATGCTTCTATCGGTTTTACACTAGTGGCTTTGAATGCAGGGATCAGGCCAATTAATGTACCTAAAATAACTAATATAATTAGGGCTACAAATACAACGGAAATGGAAACTGATGCATTTACTAAAGTAGCATCATCACCCTGTCCCCAAGCTCTATCGATAAAAATCAATATCCATCCGCCTGAAATAATTCCTAATAGCCCAGAAATTATAGTCAAAAACACGGCTTCAACAACAATTTGACGTTTAATTTCGAATGGTGTTGCCCCTAGCGCTCGGCGTACCCCTATTTCCTTGGTACGCTCTTTGACTGTAATGAGTAGTATGTTGCCAATAGCAAAAACACCCGCGATTAGGGTCGCTATTCCTACAAACCAAGTTAAAAATTGCATCCCCGTTAAAAACCCTGTAACCTTTGCAAACTCTTTCCCCAAATTGAAACTCCCAAACGCGCGCTTATCTCTTGGATGAATCTTGTTCAAGTTGCGCAAAAGAAGTTTTGTATCTGCTTCAATTTGTTTGATGTTATATTCTGGCTTTCCGGTTATGACCATCCATCCTATATTATCCCCTTGATTATAAATTTGTTGAAAGGTAGTAAAAGGGATGTGCACATCGCTTGAAGGCCCCATGTTAACGTTCCCATTTTGAAAAACTCCAATGACTGTAAAGTTGATGCTATTCATTTGTACATAAGTCCCTATGGGGTTCTCGTCCTTCTCAAAAAGTTGCTTATAAATATCCTCCGAAATAACTGCCACTTTTTTGTTGAGGTTAATGTCATTTTGATTGATAAAACGCCCCTCAATCATCTTCTTTTTTTGAATTTGATCAAGCAAAGGGTAATCGCCATTTACGCTAAAATTTCCAGATAAAAAGTTGCGTACAACTAAAGCTTGATTTCTGTTTCTAGGGACTACAAACTCAATCCCCTCTATATTGTCTTTAATTTTATCAACGTGAGATAGTTTTAGACGTACTCGTTTTCCTTCTTGAAATCCTTTAAAAGGCATACTTGTACTTTGCCCCCAAACAAATACGCTGTTAGTTGCAAAATCTCCAAAAATACGATTAAAGGAATTTTCCATTCCTTTTGCGGCGCCCAAAAGAGCAATAAGCAATAAAATTCCCCACCAAACACCCACCATAGTGATGCCTGTACGAAGCTTGTTTTTGCTCATACTGTCATAGACTTCTTGCCAGGTATCTCTTTCAAATAAAAATTTCATAATACTAGTCGTCTCTTAGTGCTAATATTGGTTTTATTTTAGATGCTTTTTTGGCTGGTATATAGCCTGCTATTGTTCCAGCAGCAATTAGGATTATAGTCGCAGCAATAACAAGCGATCGGCTAACGCTCGGGTCAGTAATAAAATAGGTTTTTAGGCTTGGTCCAGCCCATTCCAAAACCCCAACCCCTGCCAGTAGCCCAACATAGCCTGCAATAGTTGTTACGACTACAGATTCAACCAAAATAATTGCAATTATTACTTTTGGTGAGGCCCCTAATGCTTTTCTAATCCCAATTTCTTTGGTGCGTTCCTTTACAATAAAAATCATAATATTACTAATTCCAACAATACCAGCAATGAGAGTCCCCATGCCTATGATTAAAATCAAAATTCCCAATACAGAAGTCATTTGATTAATCCCTTTGTTTTGCATAGCCATGTTGAAAACACGGATAGCACGCTGATCATTTTTAGCCACAGTAAAACGCTCTTTTAATTTTTTTTCTAAAGCTACACTAAAGTCAATCGCTTGATCGTAATTATATTGAGGATTATAGGTTAAATTTATTTGATCCACATAATCATTATTTCCATAAAGCTGCTGGGCTGTTGAAAGAGGCATATGAATTAGTCGTTCTTCGTCATCACCACCGTCATCAATATAGGTCCCCACGACTTTATACATAATACCGCTTAAATTTAAGTATTTACCAATTGGATTTTCGCTCAAAAACAAATCTTCGCGCACTAAATCTCCAATGATTATAACTTTATTGGCCATTTCCATATCGCGTTGATTGATATAACGTCCATGAGTTACTTTTGTTTTTTCAACATATTTGTTGTCGGGATGAACTGCTCGAACAGAGTAGCTGTTTTTTTCGTTTTTATAATTAGCCAACACATTTCGGTAAACACGTGAGGTTATAAATTCTATACTTGGGTCAAAATCAGATTTTATATAGTCATAATCTTGGTTTTTAAACTGTATACGGCGGCCTGCCTGAAGGCCTTTGTTGGCTTTCGTTGTTCTTCCAGAACGAATATACACCGCATTAGCGGCATCATCTACAAATGCCTTAGAAAAGGTATTGTTGAGCCCATTAGCTAACCCAAAGAGAATGGTGAAAAGTAAAATAGCAAACGCCACCGTGAAGCCAGAAAGAAGACTTCGAGTTCTGTTTTTATTTATGCTTTGAAATATTTCGCGCCAAAGGTCTATATCAAACATCGACTGTTGCTCTTACTTGTTTCACTAAGTTGTCTTCCATAATCACACCATCTTTTAGGCGTACAATACGCTTACACATGGCGGCAATATCTCGTTCATGAGTAACGATTAAGATGGTTTTTCCTTCATCATTGAGTTGCTGTAAAAATGCCATTATATCGTAGGAGGTTGTTGTATCTAAAGCACCTGTTGGCTCATCTGCCAAAAGCAGTTTAGGCTCAGAGGCTAATGCTCTGGCAATAGCCACTCTCTGTTTTTGACCTCCGGAAAGTTCACTAGGCAAATGAGTTGCCCAATCTAAAAGACCAACTTTTTGTAAGTGAAATTTGGCTTTTTCTTGGCGCTTTTTTCGCTTCAACCCTTGATAATATAAGGGCAATGCAACATTTTCTAATGCATTTTTATAATTGATTAGATTGAAGGATTGAAAGATAAATCCCAAGAATTTATTCCTATATACAGCAGCTTTTTTTTCCGTTAAATTTTTAATAGGAACATCATCCAAAATATAATCTCCCTCATCGGCTTCATCTAACATCCCAATGATGTTTAATAATGTTGACTTCCCCGAACCAGAAGAGCCCATAATGGCTACCATTTCTCCTTTGTCAACAAAAAGATCAATACCTTTTAAAACATGTAGACTAGAATCTCCAATAGGATATGATTTGTGAAGCTTTTGAATTTTTAACATGTGCTATTATTCGTTTTAAATATTAATAAGACGAGTTCTGATATATTTTGTTACAATTAATCCTGAAAAAATGCGCCATTGAACGATGGCGAACACAATTTTTATTTATATTTATTTTGTCTTTATGTGCGAATCCCCCGCAAATACAGACTATAACAGTGTATCATTTATAAAACGCCTACTTATGACCTCACAGCGATCAAAACAGTTGTTGCTAAAAACCCTAGGCCAACGCATCAAAAATTTACGTAAAGAAAAAAACATGTCCCAGTACGTAGTGGCCAAAAAATGCAATATGGACTTTGGGAGTTATTCAAACATCGAAAATGGGAAAAGGAACGTAACAGTATTCACCTTGCAAAGAATAATAAAAGTGCTTAAAGTGCCCTTTCGTGAACTCTTTAATTTTTAGAAGATTTTTTAACAAATCTGTATAAGATCAATGCCAATCCCCCAATAAGTACATAAGGGATTAGCATGAGGTATACAATGCCATCATTCACCCCTTTGGCTGTGGCTTGTCCTGCCTCACTCTCAAGGACAGCTCTACACATGGCACATTGTGCACTGGAATAAACAGTAAAACCGACTGACAATATGATAACCCAAAACTGTTTCAAACTTAAATATAATATGGTGAGATCATTATATAAACAATCACGCCTGTAGTAGCGACATAAAGCCATACAGGAAACGCATATTTGACAATCCTTTTATGGGCCTCAAAGTCTCCTAAATAGGCTCGGACATAACTATGTAAAACCAAAGGAATTACAATAATAGATAGAACGATGTGGGATATTAAAATAAAATAGTATAACGCTTTTATTGACCCCTTACCCCCAAATGGTGTAGGTTCACTAGTCATGTGATAGGCAACATACATCAGAAGAAAAATCAATGAACAGGCTACTGCGGTCTTCATTAAGTTTTCGTGCAAAGCCACTTTTTTATTTTTTATGGCCCAAAGCGCGGCAAGTAATAATACCGCTGTAATCCCATTTATAGATGCATAAATAGGTGGTAAGAATGTAAGTGCTTCTACATTTGGAATTCGAATTCCAAAAAGCAATGCAACTACAACCGGAATGGCTATAGAAACAATATTAATCCACAATTTAAATTTCTTTTCTATTGGTTTTGCTGTATTACTCATGATTTAATAATTTTAAAATATCTTCTTTTAAAGCTGAAATTTCTTCCGATTCACCTTCATCGTTAATTTGCTCTTTCTGACTGATAACTCCTTTGTAATAAATTTTAGGATTGCCAAAATCATCTGTTCTGGAACGAATATAACCTTGTCTGTCAATTAAGGCAAAGTTGCCTGAGTGTTCAAAACCTCCTGCTGCACCCTCAACTTCTGCGGCATAGAGATTGAATCCTACATTGGCTAAATTATAAATATCGTCTTGTTGGCCTGTTAGAAAATGCCAATTTGGATTGCTTACTCCATATTGATCTGCATAATTTTTCAAGACCTCAACGGTGTCAAAATCTGGGTTAATAGTAAAAGAGGCGATACCAAAATCGTCGCGCTTGGGAAAAGTATTTTGAATATCAACTAAATTTTGATTCATTTTTGGACAAATTGTTGGACATGTTGTAAAGAAAAATTCTACTAAATACACTTTACCCTCAAAATCTTTATTTGTGATAACTTTTCCATATTGATTGGTAAAGCTAAAAGGCATCACTTTTTTTCGTTCGCCATTGATGACTAAATATGAAAGTTGGGTGTCATCTTTTGTTTGTAGCTTGACATTATCGCTTCTGCTCTCAAGCCTTGTGACATCATTGTTTTGTATTCTGTCTATTATTCTTGGAATAAAAATTATACCAAAAACAAGAACAATAAAGGCAATACCTACGTATGAATAATTAGTTGATTTCATTGTTTAATATATCATCAGCTCTACGTGTGTTAGAGTCAAATTTACCTTTTCGTTTTTGGCGGTATTCCGTAAATAAAATCCGCATGTCGTCACTCATTTTGTTTTTGAGTTCAGATACTTCTAAAACATTATAGGAATATAGTCCTTGAATTGGTGCGTCTTTTTCTTTTTGCGTTTTTGTTCTGTCATCCAAGCGCCCACGTTGATGGCGCTCTTTGTCAATGATGAAAACGTAATCGGATGCTAAATCTGGTTTCAAAATCGCTGAAATTTTTAAATTGGTATAGGCGTTTTGTAAAGCTTCTGGAGAACCGAAGGCAAAAGTCCAATACTTTAGAGGTTCAAATGCGCTCAACTCTTTTTTTAAATCTTGGGCTTGGGATTTAGCCGATTCTGGTAACAAAACAACGATTTGAAAGCGTTTAAAACCGCGGAATTTATCATAAACCAACTCTTTTAAATTTAGTGCTGGCGTGGCATCTTGCATTGGATATTCGCCAAGGAACCCTAAAACTGTAAGTTGGTTTTCTAGGGAAATAGACCCTCCTTCACTTGTTTTGAAATTGTGAAGTTCCGGAATGTTTGTTTTAACAATATCTAAAGCGTTGTAATTATGCTTTGAAGGATATAAAAACAACAAGAAGAGCACTGGCAAAAAAAACAGTACACATAAAACAAGAGGTTTTTTAATCTTTGAAAACATCATGCTGCAAAAATAAAAAAGACGGTCATAAGTAACCGCCTTTTTTATTATAATATATTCTTAATATTTAAAAGTCTCTTTTTACAAATCCGTTAGTGTAAACAGATTCGATGTATCCTCCTTCTTGAAGTAATATAAATACTAGGTAAAAAATGAGAAAAACTGCTGTCCAAACTACTAGTCTTCTGAGTGATTTTGTCTCATCACGCATGTGCATAAAATCCCAGGTGATGTAATAGGCCTTGACTATTGTTAAAACAATAAATATTAAATTTAGACTTTTTGTGTAAATGAAAGCCGAAAATAAAATGTTTAGTAGTATTGCACCTAATCCACCTTCAAAAGGGGACATGGATGGTGACATAAGAATTTCTGGTTTATAAATTCCTAGAACAACTTCCACAGCAGTAACTATAGTTAGGAATATTAAAACACCCCAGATTTTTTGTGTGTTTGATTTAAATTTTATTAACCCTCTGAAAATTTCTAATTTATGCGCGTGTGCCATTTTAAAAATATTATATGATTATACAAGGTAAAAGAAAGTGAATACAAAGACCCATACTAAATCGACAAAGTGCCAGTATAGACCTACTTTTTCTACCATTTCGTAGTTCTTTCTGCGTTCATAGGTCCCTATAATAACATTAAAGAAAATAATGATATTGATTACAACGCCTGAGAAAACGTGAAATCCGTGAAACCCAGTAATAAAGAAGAAAAAGTCTGCGAATAATGGTGCACCATATTCGTTGACCTCAAGATTGGCGCCCTTAACATAGCGCATGCCGTTGTTTTTTACTTGGGCTAAAGAAGCAGCTCTTGAAAGAACCGTTTTCTCGCCTTCTTCGTTGATGGTTTGAGTTCGCACTAAAATATTTGGATGTGTCTCTAGTCCGTGGTACACATCGTTTATTGTAAATGCAGGTAAGCTATTTTCGCCAACGAACCATATTCCATTTTTGCTTTGATGTTGAGTGCGCTCCGAATGAGCCGCCGTGGTAAATTCTTCAACAGCCACTCTTTTAAAAACTTCTTCACCATCAATGGTTTTGTATTCACCAAACTGCAAAACATTACCCCCTTTTGTCTGAACAGCACCATAATCCCCTTGAATGAATGTTGCCCATTCCCATGCTTGAGACCCTACAAAAATAACCCCTCCAATGATGGTAAAAAACATATACCAAATAACTTTGGTTTTCTTCATTTGATGGCCGGCATCTACAGCAAGAACCATAGTCACTGAAGACATTATTAAAACAAAAGTCATAAATGCGACGTAAATCATAGGAAGTTCTTGGCCATGTAAAAAAGGTACGTGTGTAAAAACTTCATCGGCGATTGGCCAATAGTCTATATATTTAAATCGAGAAAAGCCATAAGCAGCCAAAAAGCCGGAAAATGTTAAAGCATCCGAAACAATGAAGAACCACATCATCATTTTTCCATAACTTGCTTTTAGTGGCTGATTGCCACCGCCCCAAGTTTTTCCTTCTGTTCCTATGCTAACTACTGTAGAATCCATAGATGAAATATTGTTTTTTGAATTGTGCAAAAATAATCAATTTATTTTGTTAAAGAAATATAAAAAGAAAAAGAGATAAAGCCATAAAATATCAACAAAGTGCCAAAACGTTACGGCCAAATCAAAGCCTAATTTATTAGTGGGCGAATATTTCTTTTTCAAGTGGTTAATCGTTACTACGCTAAGGCAAATTAAACCGGCAACAACATGTAAAATATGCACAACAGCTATCACGTAAATATAAGACATAGTGATATTGCTTGTGGGGCCTGTAAAATTAAATCCAGACGCAATAATTTCATTGAAACCAGAAAATTGGGTGTAAATAAAACCAAGCCCTAAAATAAAAGCCCCTAAGAGTAGTGAAAGACTCAACTGATTTTGTTTTTTTTGAAGGGCTTTTTTTGAGAAATATAAAACAATGCTGCTCATTATAATAAGCACAGTACTGGCGGTAAATGCTTGAGGTAAATCAAAGTTAGAAAGCCAATCCTCTCGTGTGCTGCTCACTATAAATGCACTTGTGAGCCCTCCAAATGACATCACTAGGGATATAATGCCAAACCAAAGCATCATTTTTTTTGCTCTTACATTCTTTTCTTGTGGTGTTCCTTGAGTTAAATCCATAATACTATATAAATTTATCCAACACATAAATAAATTGCAAGCTTGTGATGTATAAAATACTCACAAACATCAATTTACGCGCGGATTGATCCGTTTGTTGTTGAAAAAGTTTGAAGCCATAAAATAAAAACCCAAGCCCAATGACGGCAATAAGTACAGCTCCCAATAGCGAAAGTTGAAGATTACCAGTAACCCCAAATGCTGGGACTAGTGAAATAAGAACGGTCCAAGCTATATAAACTATAACCTGTAATACAGTCCCTTTATCTTTAGCTCCAGTAGGGAGCATTAAAAATCCTGCTTTCTTGTAATCGCTATCTAAAAACCATGCAATTGCCCAAAAATGAGGAAATTGCCAGAAAAATTGAATCAAAAAAAGAGTCCCGGGTTCTATATCAAATTTTCCTGTAAAAGCAACCCAGCCCAACATAAAAGGAATTGCTCCGGGGATTGCGCCAGCAAAAACCGACAGTGGAGTTTTTTGTTTAAGAGGAGTGTACACACTGGTATATAAAAAAATTGAGACAGCAGCAAACATCGCTGTTCTTGGGTTAATAACGTACAAAACCGATAACCCTAAAATTGTAAGTACAAGACCTAAGATAAAAGCATTGGTTACAGACATTCTCCCCGAAGGTATAGGCCTATTTTCTGTACGAATCATAAGCGCATCTAGGTCACGTTCAATAATCTGGTTAAAAACATTTGATGCCCCAACCATACAATAACCGCCAACGGCGAGTAGGCCCAAAACTGAAAAACGTACCTCCTCAGCAGCTAATAAATATCCCGCAATTGAAGAGAAAACAACACTTAAAGATAAGCCCATTTTAGTAACGGCCTTAAAATCCTGAAAGCGTGTAGCAACATTTAAGGATGAAACAGCTTGTTGGGTCATATAATAGGGTGCTTGGGATTTGCGCTGCAAAGATAATCCTTAATTGCATCTAAATCAATATATTTTGGAAAGAAATACGGAGTAAAAAAATTAAGGAATCACAAGATGAAGCGGTAAGTTGCTTTGATCAAAAATATATTTTGCGGGTGTTGATCCAAAATCTCTGTTTGAAATCCATCAATAAGACCTTCTGCAGTAGAAATATTAGCTCTTGTCCCCTGAGACCAAACCAAAAATAGCTCTGAGCCAGGAATATATTCCCAACGCAACACCAAATTAGAATTGAACTGAACAAATGAAAAATCAGGGTTATTAAAATTGTAATCCGTCAGGCCATCAACATCGTCATCAACTTGATATATGTCATCAATTAAATCGATTTGTGAGGTATTGTAAGCATAGAACCGGTCGTTCAGGCGATTGGCTGTTGCGTCAGTTACATACTTAAAGTCTTTAAACTGGCCCTTTGAAATAAATGGCTGGGCATAGTATTGTATAGTTAAGTTTGGGTTGATTGTATAATTTAAACGAAAGGAAGCACTTAGTGCTTGATTGTCTATAGTACCTAAAATATAGCGCTTTGAATTATTGTAATCTACTTGAGTTACATACTGCGTCTTGTTCGGACGTGTTTCAAATTCTGGTGAAATTGAAATATTCAACGCTTTGATGGGTTGATAATTTAAGTCTAATTCAAACTTAAGAAATGAAAAATTGTCCTCTTCGGCTTGAGAGTGAATGGCTCCCACACGAGCATTAAACTTCTTTCTGTCGTCGGAATTTATGAACAAAAACTTAAAATTTTCTTTCGAGAAACGCCATCTAGGCCCTCCTCTCAAGGCCGTGTTTTGATAAATTTTAGGTTTGTGTGTTAGCCCTATACTCATTCTCCAATTGTTCAAAAACCCTAATCGCGATCGAAAATCATATTGGGTTCTGTTGTGATTTCCCTCAAAATCATAAGAAGTGAATTGTTTAAATGTCAAAGTAACATCTCTAAAAATAGAGACTGGTTTTGCTGTGTTGTAACTCAAATCAAAAAATTGAAACTTTTGATCGGCACGACGTAAAAAACCAATATCGTTGAGCTCGAGCTCCGGAGAGGCCCAATTAAATCCCGCTTTAAAATTCCAATTTATACCACCAACTCTACCAACTTCAAAAAGCCCACCAGTCCCTGTAAGTGAAGTTCTATTTGGATCCACTTCTATATGAGAGGCGTCAACTCTATTAAAAAGGTGGGTGATATTTTCTTGTGTGGACTTTATGGCCTCTGGGCTTCCTTCCACACGGCTTAGCACAAAATTAGTCAGTATATAGTAGTCCCGATTTTTCCATTGGTGTTTAAAATCGATCCCCCCAGAATAGGCTGCTTTCCTAAGTTCGGATGTTGCTTCGGAAATAGAACGATTAGTTGCCGTTAACATACCGCCCAAAAAGGTATTTCGATCGTTCATGTCTTTTTGGACTCTTCCTACAAAATAATTTGTAAAAGGCTCTGCCTCAGCTTTTACCACTGTCCCATCATTGTTGATTTCAACATATTCTTTAGCGGTCATACTTTCTAAAACTCCGATTGACCATCCATTTTTTGTTTTACCGCTAAATTTGGCCGCTCCTAATATAGTCGTGTTTTGTGGCCAATTTGTGTACGCAACATCATCTACAGATGGATATACTTGAGGGCTTCTCCCTATACGTCGGGAAAAAAACAGATTGTTCCGGTTTCCTGCAAAACGATAATCAAAAATGTTTTTGTTTTCTACAAAAAATGGTCTTTGTTCACGGTTAAAAATCTCAAAGCCATCTAGAGCAATAGCAGCGGGATCTGCCTCAACTTGTCCAAAGTCTGGATTGACCGTAAGATCTAAAGTCAAATCATTGGTTACTCCAATCTTTGCGTCCAAACCGGCATTGATTTTAGAATCCCGCCCATCGCGATATGGGTTTCCAGTCTCTGCTTTGTAAGACTCCAACTGAGCAACAGTGAAAGGTTGAATTTCTAACTGCTTTTGGGGCCTTATATTTTTGATTCCCCTAAGTTCTCCTGCTTCGCTAACCCAGCCTGCAGAGCCTACTGGTATTCGATCCCATGCGGATAATTCATTTGCTCTAAATAAATTACGGGCTACATTTAGACCCCAAACTTGTTCATCCGCGTTGCCAAAACGCAATTGACTTAAAGGGATTTTCATTTCAGCAGACCATCCCTCTGAAATAATTTGTGCTTTTGTAGTCCAAATTGGGTTCCAGCTATCGTCAATATCGCTCCCGTTTTCGGTAATAAGTTCATCTCCACGAGCACCTGCAGCAGTGACTGTAAATAGAAATGCAGTACGGAGGTCATGATAACTATCAATGAGAACATTCATTCTATCGCCCTCAAAGCCGTCACGCCTCGAAAGACGATTGGTTATTGTTTCAGGTGCAGAATCCAAAGCCAAAAGCCCTATGTATAAATGCTTTTGGTCGTGTAAAATTTTAAATTTAGTTTGTTCACTTGGCGCAGTATTTTCGTCAGGAAACACTTCAATAAAATCTGAACCCCAATCAACGTTGCTCCAAATAGAGTCGTCAAGTAAACCATCTATTTTAGGCGCTTTTTCCGAGCTTATTTCTACAGTAAAATATTGGTTTGGAACTGTTGTTTGTGCTGTTACCCATATTGGCAAGAATAAGGAAAATCGTATAAAGCATTTAAATCTTAGCCTTTTCATAGAGTTTAGAGCAGGTTCATGTGTAAATATATGGTGTAAATGTACAATCACAATAAAGATATCCGCTTGAATTTTGAAAAATTTAACATTCAAATTATGTGGTCTTTCCTGAAAACTCTTTTGAATTATTGTAAAAAATAAGCAGCAGAAGATTTTGTTAATAACAATTTATAATTGTAGATTTGCAAACTCTTTTTTTAGGATGAATGTATAATTTGAAAAATATTTTAACGTGGATACCCTAAGTTATAAAACAATTTCAGCAAATAAAGCCACTGTCGATAAGCAGTGGGTTCTTATAGATGCAGAAGGACAAACCCTTGGGCGTTTGGCTTCTAAAGTAGCAATTCTTTTAAGAGGAAAGCACAAGCCAAACTTTACACCTCATGTTGATTGTGGTGATAACGTGATTGTTATCAATTCTGAAAAAATCAACTTATCAGGAAACAAGTGGAATGACAAATCTTACATCCGCCATACAGGATATCCTGGTGGGCAACGATCTTTAACAGCAACAGAGATGTTTGCTAAAGATCCTGCGCGCTTAGTTGAAAAATCAGTCAAAGGAATGTTGCCCAAAAACAAATTAGGAGCGGCATTGTTTCGCAACTTGGACGTTGTAGTAGGCGCTGCGCACAAACATGAAGCGCAACAACCAAAAACAATTAATTTAAACGAAGTTATCTAATGGAAGTTATTCACAAAATTGGTCGAAGAAAAACAGCTGTAGCGCGGGTTTATGTTTCTGAAGGAAAAGGAAACATTACTGTAAATAGTAAAGACATTAAAGACTATTTCCCAACAGCAACTCTTCAATATAAAGTTAATCAGCCATTGGCACTCACTGACAACGAAGGCAACTTTGATGTCAAAGTTAATGTTCATGGTGGAGGTTCGACAGGACAAGCGGAAGCTGTTCGTTTAGCCTTATCTCGTGCTATGTGCGAACTAAATGAAGAAAACAGAAGTGTTCTGAAACCAGAAGGCTTACTTACTAGAGACCCAAGAATGGTTGAGCGTAAGAAATTTGGACAGAAAAAAGCGCGTAAGAAATTTCAATTTTCTAAGCGTTAATATATATTTTATAACCCAGTTATTGTTGTCCATGACAGGCTAACTGTCAGGATTTAGTTTAGCATCTAAATGTATAAGGCCTAGTTTTAGCCACTTGTACATTGCTAATTCAACAGAACGTAAACTAACACAAAAATGGCACAAGTAGAAGTTAAAGACTTACTCGACAACGGTGTACACTTCGGACACCTCACAAGAAAATGGGATCCAAATATGGCTCCTTTTATTTACATGGAGCGCAATGGTATTCATATCATCAACCTCTATAAAACCGCTGCAAAACTAGAAGAGGCTACAAAAGCTCTTTCTAAAATAGCGGCCTCCGGACGAAAAATTCTTTTCGTAGCTACAAAAAAACAAGCAAAAGATATTGTCGCTGAAAAAGCAGCAAACGTTAATATGCCTTACATCACCGAGCGATGGCCAGGCGGGATGCTTACAAATTTTGTAACGATCCGTAAAGCCGTGAAGAAAATGGCGGCAATTGACGGCATGAAAAAAGATGGCACATTCAATACGCTTTCAAAAAAGGAGCGCCTTCAGGTTGATCGTCTGCGTGCTAAGTTAGAAAAGAACTTAGGATCTATTTCTGATATGACACGTCTACCAGGTGCTTTATTTGTTGTAGATATTAAAAGAGAACACATCGCGATTAAAGAAGCTCAGAAACTAAATATTCCAATTTTTGCAATGGTAGACACAAACTCAGACCCGAGACAGGTTGATTTTGTTATTCCAGCAAATGATGATGCTTCAAAGTCAATCAACAAAATATTGTCCACTGTTACAGATGGTATTGCAGAAGGGCTTGAAGATAGAAAAGCAGAAAAAGAAGGTAAGACTCAAGAGTCTAAAGAAACTGTTGCAAAAGCAGTTGCTGCTCCAGCTGTTGAAGCTACCAAACAAGAAGAGGAATAAAATTTTTTAAATAAATTCAAAACAACTAAGTCGTTAAGTTTTTCTATTGAATAATTTTTCGACTTTTTTTAAAACTTAAAATCATGACAAAGATTACAGCTGCCGAAGTAAACAAATTAAGAAAAGCTACAGGCGCGGGAATGATGGATTGTAAAAAAGCGCTTGTTGAAGCCGAAGGAGATTTTGATAATGCAATTGATATCCTGCGTAAGAAAGGGCAAAAAGTCGCTGCTAAAAGAGCTGACCGTGACTCTACGGAAGGTGCTGCTGTTGCCAAAGTAAACGAAGAAAACACGCTTGGCGTTGCCATTGTATTAGGATGTGAGACTGATTTTGTTGGGAAGAATGAAAACTTCCTCGCATTAGCAAATCAACTTGCTGAGATTGCGCTAGACCACACATCTAAAGATGCATTTCTAGCAGCAGACTTTGGCGGTATGTCTGTAGCTGATAAACTAATCGAGCAAACAGGTGTGATTGGAGAAAAATTAGATTTAAAGTCTTTTGAAAAAGTGGAAGCTCCATACGTAGGTGCCTATGTACACATCAATAAAATTGCAGCCTTGGTTGGCCTTTCGGCAAACGTGGATAATGCTGCAACACTTGCAAAAGACCTTGCGATGCAGGTCGCTTCAATGGGCGCAACTTCATTATCGTACAAAGATTTCGATCTTGCTTTTGTTGCCTCTGAAACCGAAGCACGGATTGCTGTTATTGAAAAAGATAACATTGAACTTGAACGACTAGGTAAGACTTTAAAGAACGTTCCTAGCTACATTTCTATGGCGCAATTGACCCCTGAAGTTTTGGCTCAAGCTGAAGAAGATGCAAAAGCACAACTCAAAGCTGAAGGAAAACCAGAACAAATTTGGGATAAAATTTTGCCAGGAAAAATGGACCGCTTTATTTCAGATAATACAACTCTAGATAAAGAACAGTGTCTGTTAGATCAAGATTTCATTAAAGACGATAAAAGCACAGTTGCAAAATATGTCGCTTCTTATGGTGAAGTTGAAGTTACTGAATTTAAAAGGGTGGCTTTAGGATAATTACAACAACTAATTGCTGTTATAATTTAAAACCCTGTGTCTGATGGACACAGGGTTTTTTTAAGCTTAAAACAAAACGGAAAAAACACAGGGGGTAATAAACTTTTAAGATATTCCTTATATTTGTACAACGATCAAAACTATTATGACATACAAACGCATATTACTGAAACTATCTGGCGAAGCGCTCATGGGCAATCGACAGTATGGAATTGACCCTCATCGCCTTTCCGAGTACGCAAGGGACATCAAAGACATTGTTAACAAAGGTATAGAAGTTGCTATTGTTATTGGTGGAGGAAATATTTTTAGAGGAGTTGCAGGGGCAAGTAATGGAATGGATCGTGTTCAAGGCGATCACATGGGAATGCTAGCAACAGTCATAAATGGACTAGCACTCCAAAGCGCTTTAGAAAATGAAGAGGTCCCTACCCGACTGCAATCAGCGATAAAAATTAATGAAGTTGCAGAGCCATTTATACGCCGTAAGGCCATGCGCCATTTAGAAAAAGGGCGAGTTGTAATTTTTGGCGGAGGAACCGGAAATCCATATTTTACTACAGATTCAGCAGCAGTTTTACGGGCAATTGAAATTGAGGCCGATGTGATAATGAAAGGAACTAGAGTCGATGGCATCTATTCCGCCGATCCCGAAAAAGATGCAACAGCTAGTAAATTTGACAATATTAGCTTTTCTGACGTGCTCAACAAAGGCCTTAAGGTTATGGATACAACAGCATTTACGTTAAGTCAAGAAAATAAACTGCCTATTATTGTTTTTGATATGAATAAAAAAGGAAATTTAATGAAGATCGTTTCAGGAGAACAGATTGGAACGACAGTAAGTTAATTTAAAAGAAATGAACGAAGAAATTGAATTCATATTGGACAGTACCAAGGAAGCTATGGAAAAGGCCCTCAAGCATCTAGAAAAACAATTTATAAATATTCGTGCTGGGAAAGCAAGCCCATCTATGTTGGGTAGTGTAAACGTTGATTATTACGGTACACTAACGCCTTTAGCTCAAGTCGCTAATGTAAATACACCTGATGGCAGAACCATCACTGTTCAACCGTGGGAAAAATCAATGTTACAAGATATTGAACATGCTATAATGGTCGCTAACCTTGGATTTAACCCCATGAATAATGGCGAAAGTATCATCATCAACGTACCACCACTTACAGAAGAGCGTCGCCGTGAGCTAGCTAAACAAGCAAAGGCAGAAGCTGAAGATGCAAAAATCTCTATTCGCGGTGCTCGAAAAGAGGGCAATAATGAACTTAAAAAACTAAATGACATCTCTGAAGACCTTAAAAAAAACACAGAGGCTGATATTCAACAGATGACCGATACACATATCGTCAAAGCTGATACTCTTTTTGCTGCAAAAGAAAAGGAGATTTTGACTGTATAATTTTCAAAAAAGCACCATACTAATTTAACTCTTTTTTCAGGAAAAGGCAACGCATAATTATGCCCCGAAATCCATTGGTTTTCTATACCTTTGGGGACTTTAAAATCAAATATGTTTAAAGTATTTACTTCAGGTTTTTGGGAAGCTGTAGCGAGACTAATTCTTCGTAACCGCATAGTTATCCTCATAATGATAGGGCTGGGTACTGCTCTTATGGTTTCGCAATGGAATAAAATGCGCTTTTCGTACACTGAAGCCAATTTGCTTCCAGATCAGCACCACGTAAATCTTGACTACAATACCTTTTTGGATATATTTGGCGAAGAGGGAAATATTATTGTCCTTGGCGTAAAAGATAGCACACTTCTAACCGCACAAAATTTTAATGCATGGAACAGCTTCAGTAAATCAATTGAAAAAAATGAAAATATTGAAGCTGTAATCACGCTTCAAGACCTAAAAAAATTAATTAAAAATCAAAAGAAACAACAGTTTAATTTTGAGCCAATAGTTAATGATTCAATCCGCTCGAATGATGAGCTTGAGCAACTTCAAAGCTCCCTGTTTGCTGATTTTCCTTTTTATGATGAGGTCCTTTACAATAAAGACTCTAAGGCGATTCGTACAATTATATACCTTAAAAAATCAATCGTAAACACCTCAGCCAGAAAAGAGTTTATAATGGAGGTCTTGATTCCAAAAATTAAAGCTTTCGAAGCCGCTACAAACATGAATGTACGAGCATCAGGTATGCCCTATGTCCGCACGCTTAATTCTCAAAATATAATTGATGAAATTGAGATTTTTATATTAGCAGCTATTCTAATCACGTCCCTTATTTTCTATTTGTTTTTCCGTTCGTATCGCGCAACGTTCATCTCTATGTTTGTAGTAGTTATAGGGGTAAT
This sequence comes from Bacteroidota bacterium, assembly GCA_027593245.1. Lineage (GTDB taxonomy): Bacteria > Bacteroidota > Bacteroidia > Flavobacteriales > Flavobacteriaceae > UBA3537. Next base: position 20,058 of record JAQCJC010000006.1, read on the forward strand.
GTGGACTTTTGGTATTTTAGGCCTACTTGAATACGAGATTACAGTACTGACAGCACTAATCCCCCCTCTAATCATAGTTATCGGTATCCCCAATTGTATATTCTTAATTAACAAATACCAACACGAAGTCAATAAACACGGTAATAAAGCCAAGTCTCTTCAACGTGTCATTACCAAAGTTGGAAATGCAACTCTGATGACCAACACAACTACAGCTTCTGGTTTTGCTACTTTTGTCATTACTCAAAGTAAGCTTCTCACAGAATTTGGAACTGTAGCCTCTTTGAGTATTATGGCTATTTTTGTACTATGTTTGCTCATTATCCCCATTATTTACAGCTTTATGCCTATGCCTAAGGAAAAGCATTTAGAACATCTGAATAGGCAATGGATCAATCGATTAGGGGACTGGATTGAAAAAACTGTAAAGCACAAAAGCATCACTATTTACTCCTTTTCACTTATCTTATTAATCACGAGTATTATTGGAATTTATCAAATAGAAACAACGGGCAGTTTGTTAGAGGACATGCCTAAAAGCGCAGAATTCTTTAAGGATATCGAGTTTTATGAAAAAGAATTTAATGGTGTAATGCCCTTAGAAATTCTAGTCAACACCAAGCGAAAAAAAGGGGTCCTCAAAAGGTCAACTTTAAAGCGAATGAACGAGCTTGAATTGCTTATTGAAGATATTCCGGAACTCTCTAAGCCAATATCGATTGTTGGCCTTGTAAAATACGCTAAACAAGCATACTATAATGGAAATCCAAAGTACTATCAATTACCTACAGCACAAGAAAATACTTTCATTTTGTCTTATGCAAAGAACACTACCAATGATGTAAGTTTGCTCAAGAATTATGTTGACTCTACCGGACAATATGCGCGCATAACTACCTTTATGAAAAATGCAGAAATAGAGAAGATGGAGCGAATAGAAGGGCAGTTAAAGGAAAAAATTGCTAAAATATTTCCAGAGGACCAGTACGAAGTAACCCTCACAGGGAAAGCGTATTTGTTTCAAAAAGGCACTCGATTTCTAATCCGGAATTTAGTTCTATCATTGGCGTTAGCAATTGTTCTTATTTCTTTATTCATGGCATACATGTTTAGATCTTTCCGAATGATCATCATATCCTTAATTCCAAACCTTTTACCGCTATTAATTACAGCCGGAATGATGGGCTATTTGGGCGTCCCCATAAAGCCCTCAACAATACTGGTTTTTAGCATCGCTTTTGGAATTTCTGTTGATGATACCATTCACTTTTTAGCAAAATACCGCCAAGAACTAATAGCTAATCACTGGCGTATAAAGAAATCTATATTTGCCGCACTACGAGAAACAGGAATAAGCATGTTTTACACATCAATTGTTCTGTTTTTTGGATTCTCTGTGTTTATTACCTCAAATTTTGGCGGAACAGTAGCTCTAGGAGCGCTAATTTCGGGAACTTTACTGCTCGCTATGATGGCCAATTTATTACTTTTACCTGTACTGCTGTTATCTTTGGAGCGCAGTATTGCCAATAAAAAAGTTTTAAAAGAACCAGCGCTTAACATCATCCCTGAAATTGAGGATGTTGATGTGAAATAATTATCTGCCTTCTTTGATTCTAAAGTTTTATATTTGTAGCTAATTTTAGGGACAAATGATCAAGAGTACAATAGCAGAGCTTTTTGCGCAAGAAATAAAACATAAAGATGTTGAAGTTAAAGGGTGGGTAAAATCGTTTAGAGCGAATCGCTTTATTGCATTAAATGATGGATCTACGCTTCGTAATATTCAGTGTGTGGTAGATTTTGAGTCTATGGATGAGGCATTACTGAAGCGCATTTCAACAGGTGCTGCTGTGCACATAAAAGGCAGTTTAGTCGAAAGTCAAGGCAAAGGCCAAGACGTAGAAATTCAAGTTACTTCGTTAGAAGTTTTAGGAGATGCCGATCCTGAGCTCGTGTCTAAGACTATTTTACAGCCCAAGCGCCATTCATTAGAATTCTTGAGAGAACAAGCACACCTAAGAGCTCGAACCAATACTTTTGGGGCCATAATGCGCCTGCGTTCGTCTCTTTCATTTGCCGTTCACGAGTATTTTCACAACAATGGATTTTACTACATGCATGCCCCCATCATTACAGGAAGTGACGCCGAAGGAGCAGGTGAAATGTTTCGAATTACAACCCTAGACCCAAAAGACCCTCCACTTACTGAAAGCGGAGAAGTAGATTACTCAAAGGATTTTTTCGGAAAAGAAACAAACCTCACCGTGTCAGGGCAATTAGAGGCTGAAACCTACGCCATGGCGCTAGGAAAAGTGTATACTTTTGGACCAACATTTAGAGCCGAAAACTCTAACACTTCTAGACACCTTGCTGAATTTTGGATGATTGAGCCCGAAGTTGCTTTTATGGATTTGGAAGGAAACATGGATCTTGCTGAAGATTTTCTAAAATATGTAATTGCGTATGTTTTAAAAAACAATGTTGATGATCTCGCCTTTCTAGAAAAACGCCTCGAACAGGAAGAGAAATCAAAACCTCAAAACGAACGCAGCAGCATGAGCTTAACGGAAAAATTAAATTTTGTTTTGGATAATAATTTTAAGCGAGTAAGTTATTCAGAGGCAATTGCTATTTTAAGAAACAGCAAGCCTAACAAAAAGAAAAAATTCAAATACCCAATCAATGAATGGGGTGTAGATTTGCAAAGTGAGCACGAACGTTTTCTAGTCGAAAAACACTTTAAATGCCCAGTCATCTTATTTGATTACCCGGCTAATATCAAAGCGTTTTATATGCGGCTAAATGAAGACGGGAAAACTGTCCGTGCTATGGATATTCTCTTTCCTGGTATTGGAGAAATTGTAGGCGGGTCTCAGCGTGAAGAGCGCTTAGAAGTCCTCAAGGAAAAAATGGCTGCACTCGATATTCCAGAAGAAGAGTTATGGTGGTACTTAGACCTTAGAACCTATGGAACAGCAGTGCACTCTGGGTTTGGACTTGGCTTTGAAAGACTAGTCATGTTTGCTACGGGAATGAGTAATATCAGAGATGTTATTCCATATCCAAGAACCCCGCAAAATGCTGAATTTTAAGTACAAAACAGCAGTAGTACACTAATTAATTAAAACTAGAGCCTATTCATTTAATTGTTTTTTTTAATTTTATACAAACCCAAATAAGCAATGTTAAAGCAGTACTTACAATATAAACTTTCACAAAAACTGTCTCCACAGCAGATTCAGCTGATGAAGCTTATACAGTTACCTACACAAGCATTTGAACAACGACTAAAACAGGAGCTAGAAGAAAATCCTGCTTTGGAGCGCGGTAAAGAGAAAGAAGAGGATGGTTTTGACGATGTGTATTCCGATCAAGATTATGAAGAAAATGAAAAAATAAATGCTGATGACATTAATATCGATGACTACCTGAGCGATGATGAAATACCTTCCTACAGACTACAGGCCAATAATCATAGTGCAGATGATGAGTCAAAAACAATTCCTTATGCCTCTGGAACATCATTCACACAACTATTAACAGACCAACTCAACACCTTTCGCTTAGAAAACCAAGATTATGAAATAGCAAAATTTCTCATTGGAAGCATCGATGATAGTGGCTATATTCGCCGCTCACTTTTAGATTTAACAGATGATTTGGCCTTCACTCAGAATATTTTCACAGATGTTGAAACCCTTGAAAAGGTGCTAAAGGTTGTACAGCAACTAGATCCCCCTGGAGTAGGAGCAAGAAATTTACAGGAATGTTTACTGATTCAATTGCAGCGAAAGGAACAAACACCCCATACAGAGCGTGCAGCTGATATGATTGAAAATGCGTTTGAGCAATTTACAAAAAAGCATTACCAGAAATTACTCAAAAAATTTAATGTTTCTGAAATTGAGCTTAAAGATGCCATCTTGGAGATTGAACGGCTCAATCCAAAACCTGGGAGTTCATTTTCCAACAACCTACGCTCTACAGAGCATGTCGTCCCTGACTTTACAATTAAAATTATTGACGGCGAATTGGAACTGGTTTTAAACGGACGTAATGCCCCTGAGTTACATATTTCTAAATCCTATAACGAAATGTTACTTGGGTACAAGGCTTCCAAAGAAAAGTCCAGAGCACAAAAAGAGGCTGTTTTATTCATCAAACAAAAACTCGATGCTGCCAAATGGTTTATCGACGCAATACGACAGCGGCAACAAACACTATTGCTAACCATGAGTGCAATAGTGCACTACCAAAAAGCCTACTTTTTATCTGGTGATGAAGAACAACTTCGCCCCATGATTCTAAAAGATATCGCTGACGAAGTAGAAATGGATATTTCCACAATTTCTAGAGTTGCAAACAGCAAATATGTAGACACTCCCTATGGGACAAAACTCATTAAAGAGTTCTTTAGTGAATCAATGACCAATGACCAAGGAGAAGAAGTGTCTACTCGAGAAATAAAAAGTATTTTAAAAACCATTATTGTTGAGGAAAATAAGAAAAAGCCTTGGACCGATGAAAAATTAGCTAAGATCCTTAAAGAAAAAGGGTTTCCTATAGCACGACGGACGGTGGCAAAATACAGAGAACAGCTAGATTTTCCTGTCGCGCGCTTACGAAAACAAATCTAAATTATACTTTTTTAATCACATTGGTTACAATCCCCCAGATCACAAAATCATTCTCAGATGTAATTTTGATAGGATTATAGTTTTTATTTTCAGGCTGTAACCAAACCTCTTCTCCGTCAACCTTTAATCTCTTTACAGTAAACTCACCATCTAAAAAACAAACTGCAATTCTGTTGTGTTCCGGCGTAAGACTACGGTCTATAACTAATAAATCATTGTCATTTAACCCCGCGTCTATCATAGATTGACCGCTTACGCGGGCAAAGAAAGTCGCCTCTTTGTTTTTAATTAGCTCAGAATCTAGAGACAAGCGTTCTTGCTTAAAGTCATCGGCAGGCGAAGGAAAGCCTGCAGAGATTCCGGTATCAAAGTAAATAACTCCGGTGTTGTGTTTTCCCGGTTTTGGAATAAAAAAAGTTAGGGCTTGATTGGTTTTTTTTGACATTGGATTGTAATTATATCTTTCAGATTGGTGGTATAGCGCGGCGATAAATGCTCTTGCCGCATTTTCCACGTTCGCGTTAAATCTTGATTAGCTAATTTAACCTTTGAAGTGCCATATTTTTTATTAACACAATCAATCGCATGCATTAGGGGTTTGTGGCGTGCATCTTCATGGGAAAACATTTGTAATTGGTGGTTGTAAGTAGGAACAATTCCTGTCAGTATTACCCCTGCCTTTTTGTAATGAACGCCTTTTTTGTAAATAGAGCTTATGGCTCGAATGGCGCTAGTACTAAGCAGCAAGCTAGAATCTGTAGGAAAGGGAATGCTTACCATTCTACTCGCACGGTATTGCGGGCTATTGGTTTTAAAGCGATCGCTACGCAAAAACACAATAAGCATATGACAACTGGAATTTTGTCGTCGAAGCTTCTCAGCACAACTGCTTGCAAAAGTGGAAACACGCTCTTTCAAATCCCCTAAATCCGTTAGGGTTGTCTCAAAACTTCTAGTTGTTGCAATAGCCTGTTTATTTTTGACCTGATCCATCTCAATTTTAGAAATCCCCTCGAGATCCTTCTTGAGCTTCCATTCGGTGATGGAAAATGTTTTCCGCACCCAAAGGTCTGAAAGTTGAACAAAATCATAGGCTGTTTTACATTGATTTTGGATAAGTCGTTTCTCAAGTGCACGCCCTATCCCCCAAACTTTGTCAATAGAGGTCCATTTAAGTGCTTTAATGCGTTTCTCTTCAGTATCAATAATATAAACTCCGCCTGTTTCTTTAGGAAATTTTCGAGCAATTTTATTGGCAACCTTTGAAAGTGCTTTTGTAGGGCCAATACCAACGCAAGTCGGAATTCCCGTCCACTTCAAAACACGATTGCGTATCTCATACCCATAAGCATCAAGCTTATAATTATCGAACCCCTTGAATTGTAAAAATGCCTCGTCTATACTGTACACTTCGATGTCGGGGGTAAATTGGCTCAAAATCTTCATGACTCGACTACTCATGTCGCCATATAAAGGATAATTAGAAGAAAAAACCTGAACCTTATTCGCCTTAAAAAACGACTTATACTTGAATGCCGGGGCACCCATAGGAAGCCCAAGTGCTTTCGCTTCATCACTACGAGCAATAACACAGCCGTCGTTATTCGACAAAATAGCAACAGGCAACCCCTGTAGATTAGGGTTAAAAACCCGCTCACAAGAGGCATAAAAATTATTACAATCAACTAATGCAAACATGATTTAAAGGTAGTGTATTTATGCTTTTTTTTTAATGATCCTGTAATTTATTTCAACATCAACAGCTACTATAAAAATACTTTTTTTTGTGCAATTTCTAAAGATTTATAATGTTCGATTTATAGATTTATATACCTTTGAGGCTTATTTTGAATGCGTTAAAATATAAACATGAAAACTAACCTATTTACACTTATTGGTTTGCTTGTAATACAATACGGCATTGCTCAGCAAGTCCAATCTTTAGATTCAGTTACCGTTGAATCAACAAGAATTGATTTGCCTTTCAAAGAGAACTCACGAACCATAAGCATCATCACTGCAGAGATTATTGAAGATAGCCCAGCCACTAATCTAGCAGAACTATTACAACAAGAGGCAGGAATAGATATTCGTCGTCAGGGAATCTATGGGATGCAAGCAGATTTATATATCCGCGGAGGAAGTTTTGATCAGACACTCTTACTAATTGATGGTATTAAGGTTGAAGACCCACAAACTGGACACCACACACTAAACATCGCACTTCCTTTAGAAGTGATTAAACGCATCGAGATCATTAAAGGTCCTGCTGCAAGAATTTTTGGGCAAAATGCTTTTACAGGAGCCATCAATATTGTCACCAAGACCAATGGAGACCTAAAAAACAATGTTGGGTTCCAACTGGGTTCATATAACCAACAACACGCAACTGCAACGCTTGGGAAAAGTCTAGACAACGCAAGTGTTATGGGGCATGCATCAATAAATAGCTCAGAAGGATACCGCTACAATACAGATTTCCAGAACCAAAACTACTTTTTAAAAAGTAGCTTCAACACAAAAACAGCCCCAATCGATGTTATTGCTACTTTTTCAGAACGCAAGTTTGGTGGTAACCAGTTTTATGCCATAGATGCTAAAGAACAATACGAAGAAACTCAAAGCAGTTTGGTCGGAATTTCAACCATAATCAAACGAGGAGATTTGAAAATTAGTCCTCAACTCTATTGGAAACGAAATCAAGACATGTACCTCTATATTAGAAATAACCCTTCGGTGTATAGGAATTTACATGTTTCTAATAAAGTTGGTGTACAAATCAATGGCTCATACTCCTCTTCTATTGGAGTAACTGGCTTTGGCATTGATGTTGCAAAAGTAAAGATGAATAGTAATCGGTTAGGTAATCGTGAACGATGGATGGGAAATTTCTTTTTAGAACATCGTTTTTCGTTATTGGACAACAAGCTTGATGTAACTCCTGGGGTCGCCGTAAACTACTTTTCAGAATTTGATTTTAACGCTTTCCCTGGAATTGATTTAGGCTACCGCATTAATGATTCTTTCAGAGTTTACGCAAATGCTGGTTATACTTATAGAGTTCCATCATATAACGATTTGTACTATGTTGGACGACAGGACATTGGAAACGAAAATTTAGTCCCTGAACGCGCAATCTCAGAAGAAATTGGACTTAAATATTTTGGTGACAAACTTACCGCATCAGTGGCCTTTTTTAACAGAGATTCCGACAACTTAATAGATTACACCAAAGAAAATGAGGACGATAAGTGGCAGTCTAACAACTTGAAAAGGTTAAACTCTAATGGTATAGAAGCCCAGCTGTCTTCTCCTTTCAAATTAGGCCAGTATACACAGAGCCTAAGCCTAGGATACACCTATTTGGATGAAGATTTAGGAACTGTAAAATCTAATTTCTCAAAGTATATTATTAATTCTTTAAATCAACACCTCACGGCAAATATAAAAACACAGTTTTCGAAAAATTTCTCTCAAAGTGTCGTTTATAAATTTGCAGACAGGGCTAATGGGGAGAACTACAGCGTAGTAGATGTTCAACTAAAATTAATGATCAATACACTAGAACTTACATTGACTGGAAATAATATCTTTAATGCCTCATATGCAGAAACGGGTATCGTACCAATGCCGAAAGGTAATGTTTTAGTTGGGTTGCGGGCTTTTTTGTAACAAAGGCCTTTCCCTCTAAAAAATCTGGTTGATTTTATCATAAACCAAATGTGTTTCCCAGCCACGGTACAGCAGATAATCAGCCAACTTTTTCCGCTTTTTTGCTATAGAACCTCCTGTAATGGACTCCGCTTTTTTGTGCACGAGCGCTTCAAAAGTTGCCTTATAATCCGTCTCTGAAATTTGGCCTAAGGCTTTTTGGATAAGAAATTTTGAAATGTTTCTTTGCTTAAGTTCAGAAGTAAGGCGGCGGCGGCCCCATTTTTTAATTTTAAATTTCCCACGAACAAAAGCCATACTAAATCGCTCTTCGTTTAAAAAATCCCCCTCGATCAGTGCAATGATAATTTGCTCAGATACTTGAGAAATCATACGCATCTCTTTGAGCTTTTGAGTAACTTCTTTATGACAGCGGTCTTGATAAGCACAATAGCTTTGAAGTTTAGCCAAAGCTTCCTCCACAGTATATGTCTTTTTTGAAGAGTACATTAGTTCTTGTAGGTAATGGAAAAAATCAGATTTGTGCCTGGCCCGCTAATTCCAGAAGCATATGGACGATAGCCCTCATTTGATATATTTTCTATGCCCCCGACAAATGAAATAGTATCATTGAATTCATATTGTGTTCGAAAATTGAACGTTAACCAGGAAGGAACACAAGGGTTTCCATTAGAGTCAAGAGCAAATAAATGAGGAGAAAGTTCACTTGAAATATCACCCCGACTAAGGCCTGAATTATAATTTAAATAGCCGTCTAGAGTTATCTTGTTGTGCTTCCATATAATATGGGTGTTGCCGAATGCAGGCGCAACATGACGTACAGGAACATTATCGTTGTTGGTGTTTCTTTGCCGCCCTTTGGTTAAACTAAATTGAGACCTCAACTCAAAGGCTCTAGAAAAACGTGCATTTAATCCGAATTCAAAGCCATAAATCCAAGCCTTCGATGAGTTTTGAATACTTTGTGTTGTGCTTATCTCTCCGTCGTACATAAGTTGAGATAAGCCGTTAACATCATAATAATCTCTAATCATGGCGTTATCCAAATAAGTATAATATGAAGATATGTCTAGCAGTAAAGAGTCATCAAAATTCATGTTCAGGCCAAGTTCGGCTCCATAGGCATACTCGGGCTTCAAATTTGGATTTGGCAAAACTACAACCCCAGGTTGCGAGTCAAAAACTTTTCCGACATCGTCAATGTTAGGGGCGCGAAAGGCTGTAGATGTATTTAGCTTCCATAATAAAGTCTTACTCTGTTGCCATGCGATTCCAGCAGTAGCGGTCAATGCACTTGTGTCGAGGTTTAAATCTGCAAAAGGGAGGGCGTAAAATTGTGCATTGCCGGATAAGTCTGCATTGATAGTAATTACATTGTATCTGATTCCAGACTGAAACGTAAATTTATTCGTTGGTTTGTATTTTAAGCTTAGGTAGGATGCTAAACTACTCCACTGCGAATCATCTGGATAACGTGAAGCTATTCGTTCTATAGAACTATTCTCTAAGTTAATAGACAGTCCTTTGGAATTAATTTTATTGTAAATATATTCAGCGCCATAAGAGATATTCATTTTGTCTGTTATGGTTTTATCTAAGTCAAGATTTAGAGAAACGGCCTGAACCTTTTCGGTTCGGTTTTTTTGATTTAAATCATTAAACTTTCGACTTATTCGGCTTTCGCCAAAATTCTGATAGGCAATTGTCGTTTTTATTTTATCATAAAGATTGGATTTACTGCTTAGCTTTGTCAATTGTAAATTGGCTAGCAGCCACTGTTGTGGACCATAACTCCACTCGGCATAATTGAGAGTTTCGTCTGTGTTTTGAAGCGCTAAACGGTCATATCTAGGGATGTCTGAAGTGGTTGCGTAGTGGAGGCCAAAGTCGAGATTGAATGATTCCGTTGGCTTATATAATATCTTTTGTGCAGCGTGAAATTGATTATAATTTGTGAACTTTTGAACACGGGGGTTGTGGTTAGGCATTGTTATATCCTGACCATTTTGCTGAGTTACATAAAATGGCGTTAAATATTGTTGAATTTCTGTTCTTCCCATTCTCAAATCACCAAAATCCGAGAAACTCATGCTTGTGTGAAACCCCCATTTGTTTAGGCCTATGTTTAGGCCTACTTGGGCTGTTTTTTCGTTATTCGCAGAGGAATACCTTAAATTACTTTTGGTTGAAAATTGAGGCGAGTTCAGTTGGGATAATTCTGGAGTCGTTGTGTAAAAATTCATGACACCTCCAATAGCATCACTGCCGTATATTACAGAACCGGCACCCAAAATAACTTCAGTATTTTGAATATTAAATGGATTTATAGAAATAACGTTTTGAACATTTCCCCCTCGAAAAATAGCGTTATTAAGACGTACCCCATCTACAGTGATGAGAACGCGATTTGTTGAAAATCCCCGTATCATGGGGCTGCCTCCGCCTAGTTGACTTTTCTGGACAAAGACACCAGCACTGTTGGCTAAAAGGTCAGCAGAAGTTTGAGGAGTTGCTTGTTCAATCTCTTGTGCATCAATACTGATAATTTTTTGAGGAACTTCCTTTTTACTTTGTTCGAATTTTGAGGCTGAAATGACAATTTCATTAAGATTAGTGGATTTAGGGGTAAGAAAAATCGTGTCTCCTATCTTAGATTTCAAGATGGATTGTCTGTGGTAAGAAATGTGCTGAAAATAAATACGTTCAAAGCTCTGAAAACGGGCTAAGGAAATTTGCCCCTCAAGGTTAGATATATTTGTTTTAGTTTTAACCAAATTAAAAATAGCAACACCAGCAATAGGATCTAAGTTGGTTTCGTCAACAATTGTAACTTGCTGCGCGGATAAATTCCACAAAAAAATACATAAAATACAACTATAAAAATACTTCATTTTAATTAAAAACCTGATTCAAAATAGATAGGGATTTTGGCGGCTTGAACCCTTGCAAATGTAATTTAAAATACAGTAATATCATATTCAATAGATCTTGCTTTTCAGTAGCATTCATTGGATGAGTCTTTAATTCATCAAATTTCGTACCTAATACCGAATTAAATAAAATTAATTTTTGGCCATGAATACAATAAGGACTATTGGCCATGGCTTGGAATTTCCCTTCTTCTAGATTAAAATACGGGAAATTCATCTTGTTTAGTTCAGGAAAGAATCCTAAGTATTTTGTCAAACCCATAAGAAACTTATGGTGAAAAATACTGCTGTGGTCTATCGTATCAAACCATAAAAATGTTGTCTCTATATACGAAAAAAGTGAAGGGTTAGCCTCCTCTTCCTTGAGAACAGCACTTAATATTTCAGCCAAGAATATCACAACGGTCGACTTTAATATAGCAGTGTGTAGAGATTGAAATGAATGTAGTAAACGAATATTTTTAAAATAATGTAGATCTCTGCTGTTCTTGTAATCAAGTTCAATTTGCAACATTGATAAGGGTTGAAAATATGCAGGCTTGAGTTTTCCTTTTTTAGACGAAAAAGCATTTTTAACCACAAAGCTCACAATGCCTTTAGCTTCCAAATAGCATTTGACAATAAGGTCATTGTCTTTGTATTTGAGCTTTGAAAGCACTATGGCCTTTGTCGAAATAATCATTGGCGTACAATCATGATTTTAAGCACTTTAGTTTCAAAATTATCTAGGTCTGATATTAATACCACATATACCCCTGAAGCAACTGTGTTATTTGCTAAATTTTTACCATTCCAATACGCTGTCCCTCCGTCTATTTCTAAATTATAGCCTTTGAAGCGTAGATTGGTATTGGATTCTGCCTCGGCCACCAAATTTCCAGTTACATCGGTTATTTTTATGTTAACATTCTCGCTAAGGTTTTTAATTTTCACTTTATCAACTGATAAATTAAACCCTGGACGTACTGGATTTGGATATGCAAAAACATCTTCCAAAGAATCGGAAGGGCTAGAACCTCCAGCTTTAAAAGAAACTAACCCTCTTGAAGTCCCAAAATATATGGTGCCGTCATTTTCATTTTGAGTCATTGTTATTACACTGTTGGAGGGCAATGGAGAATTCTCTTTTGTGAAATGATAAATTGTTTTTTGTCCATCAGCACTCAAATAAAACACACCAGCATCTGCTGTTGAAATCCATTTGTTGTTTGAGCCGTCAACGATGATTTCAGTGATGAATTTAAGCTCCAAAAGTTCTTTTGGGATTCCCTCTTCTAAAATTATAATCGGCTCTGTCCTTAAAACAACTTCAGTGAAAAAATTAGCCGTATTATACAAAATCCGCAACCCTTTGTACGTTCCAATCCAAAGCACATTGTTATTGTCTAAGGCGAGTGCCTTAATATGGTTTATGGGAAGGTTTGCAGTATCTTCACCCTCGACTTGTCGAATCAAATTTCCGTTTTCGTTAAACCCTATCACTCCATTGCTGTAACTTCCAATCCATTTAGTACCGTTTGGTCCAAGAACCAAAGCACCAAATCCATTTTCATCATAAATTGGGTCCTCTATGATAGCATCAAAGCTATAAGTCTGCCATTGATTTGTGGCAGGGTTGTACTTTTTCAATGGTTTATCTACTAAGCTTGTAAGGCTCCAAAGGTAGCCCTGCTCATCAAACTGTAAACCCGAAACTCGAATGCTTTTATAATTTGGAGCGCTAGCAAGTACTAAAGATTGTAAAGGGCTATTGGTTTCATCATAGAATTCCATAGATTCATTTTTCTGAAAATCTAAGAGACCACTGTGAAACGAACTTATAAAAATCTGGTTGGCATTTACGGGGTTTACAGCAATTGCATTTAAATTATATATAGGTTTTTGAATTAGTTCCTGAATACTGTCGTAAGTGATATTGTTCCATTTTTCATTTTCGTAATAACTAAAACCGTGTGTTTTTAATGGGCTGGGGTTAAAATCCTGATCATAATCTCCATAAGTAACCCAAAGATTTTCATACGCGTATTTTAAAGCAAATGGAGTGTTGAGCAATGGCCCGTCTGGGCAAATTTCTTCAAAAGCATTAGGCATTTCTAAAGAAGACTTTAAAACCCCTAGATTTTCAGAGCCAATAAACATTGATTGATCAATGAATTGAGCTGTTGTAAAGTTAGTATCATATTGCGGCGAAGCCGAATAAGTGGTTTCGAGAATTAAGCCCGTTCGGTAATTAAATATATTGTCTTTAGTAATTACTTGCAAATTATCCCCACTAGATTTGAAATCAACGACTGTTTCAGAAAAAATCAATGCCTGTTCTAGGTTAGAACCATCCAATCGATACAATTTATTGTCTGATTTTAAGGTATAAAGATTATTATCAAGAGAATTTAATGCCAAAAAGTTGCCAAAAAATAAAGTATCCCAAAATTGAAAATCAACTAGATTTGGATTGTCTACATCTGCCACTTTTAAACCTGAATCCGTGGCAGCATACAGTACGCTATTAAAAACAAAAGTTTCATTAACCTGTACCTGCGAACCATTTGCGCCAATGTAAAAAGTGTCTCCAAACTCTAATGCTCCTAAATCATAAATAGAAATGCCGTAGTTAGTTGCAATATATACAACATTGTTGAGCTCGTAAAAATGATTTATCTGTTTATTATCCGGCGCGATAGTCGTTTTATTTAAAATATCTACAACTTTCAAAACCTCATTGGTAGTTAGGTCAAAAACCTCAATGAGTCCTGTTCTGTATCCAATAATCAAAAGATCATAATCATTGCTAAAGTGAAAAGTTGTGATAAATTCTCCAGATAATCCGTCAATTGTAGTTAGAGTTTCAGTTTCGGTAGTCAAAAGATTATAAGAAAACAACGCATTTTCACTGGCAGCATATAATTTGTCTCCTCCAGATGCAAGAGCCTTAATATCCGTGTAAGAAAAAAATCCTTGCCAAGCCTCAATATTAGTAACTTGCCCAAATGATTGCTTTACAAGAGATAAAACTAAAATTATGAAGATTTGTGGTTTCAAAAATATAAATTTTATCAAATATATTTATATCTAACGACAAAACACGGCATTATTATACATAAACAAAAAAAGCTTCTACTTCGTAGAAGCTTTTTAGTTTTGTAGTAAAGAAAATTAGACTACCCCTTGGGCCAGCATAGCATCGGCAACTTTAACAAAGCCCGCTATATTTGCTCCTTTTACATAATCAATATACCCCGTTTTTTCGTCTTTTCCGTACTTGATACATTTGTCGTGGATATTGCACATAATTTCTTTGAGCTTGTCATCTACCTCTTTTCTTGTCCAATTATAGCGCAATGTGTTCTGGGTCATTTCTAATCCAGAAGTGGCCACACCGCCAGCATTTGAGGCTTTCCCTGGTGCAAATAAAATTTTTGCTCTTTGAAATAGAACTATTGCTTCCTTAGTTGATGGCATATTAGCGCCTTCGCTAACACAAATACAACCATTGTCGAGAAGTATTTTAGCGTCGGATTCATCAAGTTCATTTTGTGTTGCACAAGGTAGGGCTATGTCGCAAGGCTCGCCCCAAGGGGTTTTATTGGCAAAAAACCGGGCGTTTGGATAAGCCTCCACATATGCGCTAATGCGTCCGCGTTTGTTGTTTTTGAGATCCATCACGTAGGCCAACTTTTCTTCATCAATTCCGTTGTTGTCTACAATATAGCCCGATGAATCTGAGAGTGTAATGACTTTGCCTCCAAGTTGAAGAACTTTCTCTGCCGCAAATTGAGCTACATTTCCAGACCCTGATATTGTGACCGTTTTATCCTTAATATCATTGCCTGTAGTTTGCAACATTTTTTGTGCAAAATAGACAGTTCCATAACCTGTTGCTTCTGGCCGGATAAGAGAACCACCCCAAGACATCCCTTTGCCCGTGAGCACGCCTGTGAATTCGTTATTTAATTTTTTATACATCCCAAACAGATATCCAATCTCGCGTCCACCTACGCCAATATCCCCTGCTGGTATGTCCGTATTTGGCCCAATATGACGAAATAATTCGCTCATAAAAGCATGGCAAAAGCGCATAATCTCGTTATCACTTTTACCTTTGGGATCAAAATCGCTTCCTCCTTTTCCGCCACCCATTGGAAGGGTTGTCAAACTATTTTTAAACACTTGTTCAAAGGCCAAAAACTTTAGAATACTCATATTGACCGAAGGGTGAAAGCGCAAGCCTCCTTTATATGGGCCAATAGCCGAGTTCATCTGAATTCGGTATCCTCTATTGACTTGGATTTCCCCTGAGTCATCAACCCAGTTTACTCTAAACATCACTGCGCGCTCAGGTTCTACCATGCGCAAAAGAATATTCTTACCGTGATAAATATCGTGCTGTACAATGTAAGGAATCACCGTTTCTGCAACCTCTTCAACAGCTTGCAAAAATTCTGGCTCATGACCATTTCTTTGACGCACTAAATCTAAAAATCCTTCAATTTTGTGTTTCATTTAATTTAGTTTTAAGTATACAAATTGTACTACAAATATATGATATCTTAAAAAATAAATTCATATTTTTTTGAATTCGTAATTTTAACTGCAAAACGAGTGCAAATATTGCGAATAATTCAAATATTTAAAACTTAGTAGAATTAAATAAATCAATTATGCTCCATGCAGCGCTTGCCTGAGATCATCGATAAGGTCTTGTTCGTCTTCAATCCCAACACTCAGCCGAATTAAAGAATCGACAACGCCTGTTTTTTCACGTTCTTCTTTCGGAATACTTGCATGTGTCATGCTCGCAGGATGTCCTGCCAAGGACTCTACGCCCCCCAAAGACTCTGCTAGAGTAAAGACTTTAAGGCGTTCCACTACCTTGATCGCTGCTTCATAATTGTTCCCTTTAGTGGTGAATGATAACATGCCACCAAAATCATTCATTTGATCTTTTGCAATATGATGATTGGGGTGGGTTTCTAAACCAGGCCAATAAACATTTTCTACCTTTGGATGCTGTTGTAAAAACATGGCTACAGCACGTCCATTTTCACAATGGCGTTGCATACGAACATGCAATGTTTTTATTCCTCTTAATACCAAAAAACTATCTTGCGGACCACAAACGGCGCCACTTGCATTTTGGATAAAATACAATTGATCTGCTATGCTTTTATCTTTTACAGCCAAAGCACCCATGACTACATCACTATGCCCGCCAAGGTATTTAGTTGCAGAGTGCATGACAATGTCTGCACCAAGATCTAAAGGCTGTTGAAGATAGGGTGTAGCAAAAGTGTTGTCTACTGCCAATAGAATGTTGTACTTTTTTGCTATGGAGGAAACTGCTTTGATATCAATAACATTAAGCATAGGGTTGGTAGGCGTTTCAACCCAAATCAACTTTGTTTTTGAGGTAATATTTTTTTCAATTTCACTATTGTTTTCCATTCCAACAAAATGAAATTTTATATGAAACTTTTCAAATACTTTAGTGAATAGTCTATAAGTTCCTCCATATAAATCATTGGTAGAAATCACCTCATCACCTGGGCTTAAAAGCTTGATTATAGCGTCAATAGCTGCTAATCCTGAGCCAAAAGCTAATCCATAATCTCCATTTTCTATACTAGCAAAAGATTGTTCTAGCGCATGTCGGGTAGGGTTATGGGTGCGAGAATATTCATACCCTTTATGTCCCCCTGGAGTCGTTTGCGCGTAGGTAGATGTTTGGTAAATCGGCGGCATTACTGAACCGTATGCTTTATCTGGAGCTTGACCTCCATGAATAGTTTTTGTGTTGAATTTCATTGTTAATTAATTTGGAAATTTTATGAGATAATACTGTTTTTCATTGCTAATATATAGCCCAAATGAATGCCTTCGTGAAAATTATTAAATTCAATGGCTTCTTCTACATTAGTAAGAGTGCTTTTGGTTGATACCGTGTAGGAGTTGTATGAGGTAAAGCGTCCTGCGCCATAATCCTTTTGAGTTTGTTCAATGGTTGAAAATAATAGCTGCTTTAGGTGCTCTACTTCATGTTGGGTAGCGTCACGCTCTGTTTTGGTTCCTTTTCGAAAGGCATCTACTAAGTCCGAACCAATGAGCATAGGTACATCAGAAAGCTTATAGACCAGTAATTGCTGAGTGACCACCACATGAATAATATTCCAATATATTGAATTGCGGTATCCATCAGGAACTGTGTTAAGCTGACTTAAACTAAAATCGACTAAAAACCGATGTAATATTGCTCTGTTTTTTAGGGTAATATCAAAACTCCTATTCATAATTAAAATTAAATACTTCAGAAGTTAATCTAGAAATGATTTTCTTTGTAAAAGTAATGAAACAATCGCATGAAAAAAATCTATTACTTCAAAAGTTGCAATACATGTTTACGCATACTAAAATCATTGGCGCTTTCTGATAAGTTTGAGCTCCATGACATCAAAGAAAACCCACTTATATCATCAGATTTAGAACATCTTAAAATACTTGCTGGTAGCTATGAAGCACTATTCAGTAGACGGGCAAAACTGTACGGTGAAATGGGCCTGAAAAATGAATCTCTTACAGAACGTGATTACAAACACTATATCCTGAAACATTATACTTTTTTAAAACGCCCAATCTTGGTGATAGAACAGCAAATTTTTATTGGAAATAGCCCAAAAACTATTGCAGCCGCAAAATCAGCTCTTGCACATGAATAGCCGAGGTAATGCACTTGTTGCGCTTATTTTAGTGCAATTGTTTTATGGGGTGACATTTACTTTTGCCAACGATGTAATTGTTGGTGGGCACATTATGCCTTTTGGATTTATACTGTTAAGAGTCATATGTGCCGCCGTTTTATTTTGGTTATTTAGCCTTTTGGTTCCTAGTAAAAAAATTGAGCGCAGTGATTTTCCAAAATTGCTTGCGGCTTCATTTTTTGGTGTGGCTTTAAATATGTTGGCTTTTTTCAAGGGCCTTCAGTACACCACGCCAATAAATGGGTCTGTAATCATGATTTCTGTTCCTATTATTGTTTTGATGTTATCCGCTATCATATTAAAAGAGCGCATTACAGGATTAAAGGTGCTTGGGGTTGCGTTGGGTCTTTCTGGGGCTTTAGTGCTGAGCTTGTATGGGCAGTCATCTGAGTTTGGTGATGATATTTTATTAGGGAATTTCTTAATTTTCATAAATGCAGCTTCATATAGCTACTATTTAATTTTGATTAAAAAACTGACTGCAAAATACCATCCTTACGACTTTATAAAATGGTTGTTTTTATTTGGATCCATTATGGTTTTCCCTTTTGGATACAGCGAATTAAGTGTTGTAGAGTGGGGAAGTTTTCCGGCCTACATTTGGTTCTCAATTGGATTTGTAATTGTCTTCGCAACCTTTGGTACTTATTTGTTAAATCCAATGGCCTTACGAAATTTAAAGGCCACAACTGTGAGTACATTCTTATACCTACAACCTATATTTGCCGGCTTATTCGCTGTATTTATGGGTAGCGATCAAATAGATACAGTAAAAGGGTTGGCCGCTCTATTAATTTTTATTGGTGTATATTTAGTGACCAAAAAATAATCTTTTTGAAGACCTCTTTTTTTACATCTATAAACCAGATAGACGATAGCTTTTTGGAGAAAATCAACCCCAATGCTAGTGTGTATTTTTCACGCCACTTGCTTTATGGATTTGAGGCTTCAAATACAGCTGTTGAGGTGCGTTATGTCTGTATCTCAAAAAACAACACCCCTCAGGCTCTCGCCTTGGTGCAAATCGTTGATTTGAGCATTGACGTGATTCTGAAAAACATAAAAGTGTCTGAGCGCATTAGACAAATATTAAATCTGTTTTTTTGCAAAGACCATATAAAAATCATGTTCTGTGGTAATGTGTTTTTAAGTGGTGAACACGGCATTAGTTTTGCCCCAGGTTGCGATCGAAAATTAATAGCTGTTGAAATTGGAACGGCTTTAGACGAAATTGCCAAATCAATTCGGCCACTGCATGCTATTTTTATCAAAGATTTTCAAACCTCAGCCTTGGAATACACCTCGTCATTTGAACATTTTGGCTTCAACAATATAAAAGTAGAGCCAAATATGATGATTACACTAAAGCAAGATTGGACAACTTTCGATGAATACAAGGCCGCGCTAAAATCTAAATATAGAGTAAAAGCCAATAAAGCAGACGCAAAAAGTGAGCTTTTAGAACTACGTGTATTTTCTCAAAATGACATAGAATTTTACAAAGATGAGCTTCAAAATTTGTATCAAAACACTATTGATAACGCGAACTTCAACGCACAAGTTTTAGACCTAAACACTTACATAAAGCTAAAAAATACGTACAAAGATGATTTTATTGTTCAGGGCTATTTTTTGAACGATAAGATTGTTGGTTTCTTATCCGCTTTGGTAAACAAAAAAAATCTTGATGCTCATTTTATCGGATTAGAGTATGATTTAAATAAAACCTATGCAATTTATCCCAGGATCCTCAATGATTATATCCGCCTTGGACTAGAGAAAAATGTAGAAAGCATCAACTTGGGGCGAACTGCATCTGAAATAAAAACAACGATTGGTGCAGAGCCGTTGGAGTTAAGTTGTTACATAAAGCATAAAAACAAATTGATTAATAGATTGATTCAGCCCTTTTTCAGAAAAATTCAAATCAAAAGCTTCAAACAACACAGCCCATTTAAATAGTGCTCGCTTTTCTGTATCTTTGAGCCATAAATTTAACAACAAGGCATGATACACTCGATGACTGGATACGGTAAATCTGTACTAGAATTGCCCACAAAGACCGTTCGATTAGAATTGAAATCGCTAAACAGTAAATCATTGGATTTGAATATGCGCATGCCCTCCATGTACCGCGCCAAAGAATTAGAACTTCGTAAACTTATTGGGCTGCATTTAGGGCGTGGCAAAGTTGATTTTAGCCTTTATGTTGAATTTAATAAAGGAGAGGCGCCCGCAAAAATTAATGCTGAAGTAGTAAAAAGTTATATGGGCCAACTTCAAGGCATATCATCTGCAGCGCCTTTGGAGTTATTAAAAATGGCCGTTAGAATGCCCGACGCTTTAACCACAGAGCGAGAAGACATTGATCAGGAAGAATGGAAGCTTATCTCTGGCGAATTAAGTGTCGTTTTGGAACGTGTTGAAGAATACCGAAAAGATGAAGGAGCTGTGCTTAAAACCGACTTTCTCAAACGAATTTCAAATATTGATGCTCTTTTAAAAACCATAATTGATATCGACCCTGAGCGCATCGAACATGTGCGCGAACGCCTCAACAAAGGAGTCGCAGATTTAAAAGAAAAGGTTGATCAAAATCGATTTGAGCAAGAACTTATTTATTACATAGAAAAGCTAGACATAACGGAAGAAAAAATCCGTTTAAAAAACCATTTAGATTATTTTAATAAAACACTAAAAGCTGATGATTCTAATGGGAAAAAGCTAGGGTTTATCAGTCAAGAAATTGGTAGAGAAATCAATACTATTGGCTCTAAAGCCAACTTTGCTCCAATGCAAAAACTCGTCGTACAAATGAAAGACGAACTTGAAAAAATAAAAGAACAATTGCTCAACGTACTATAAATATGTTCAACGGTAAACTCATTGTGTTTTCAGCACCTTCAGGCTCTGGCAAAACTACTATTGTCAAACACCTCTTGAAGCAAGAAACGTTAAACCTCGCCTTTTCTATTTCGGCAACCTCGCGGGAAAAGAGAGGAGATGAAATTGATGGGAAAGACTACTATTTTTTATCCACTAAGGACTTTAAAAAACACATCAAAAGAAGCGACTTTTTGGAGTGGGAAGAAGTGTATCGTGACAATTTTTATGGCACACTAAAAAAAGAAGTTGAGCGAATATGGGCCATGGGTAAACATGTTATTTTTGATATTGATGTTTCTGGCGGATTGCGCATCAAAAAGAAATTCCCAGAAAAAACACTTGCGGTATTTGTAAAACCCCAAAGTATAGATGAGCTCAAAATAAGATTGAAAAAACGTCAAACAGAATCTGAAGACAAAATCAATATGCGGATTTCAAAAGCTTCTGCAGAGCTTGCTACCGCTCCTCTTTTTGATTGCATCATCAAAAATGAAATTCTAGATAACGCTAAGAAAGAAGCGTATTCAACGGTTTTAAAATTTATTGAATCTTAAAAAATAAAATGAAAGTAGGTCTCTATTTTGGTACGTTCAACCCAATTCATGTGGGACACCTCATAATTGCCAATCACTTTGCAGAACATTCCGATTTGGAAGAGGTTTGGTGTGTAGTCACTCCGCAAAATCCCTTTAAAACCAAACAGAGTGTTTTAGACAATCACCAACGCCTAGAAATGGTATATTTGGCCACTAAAGAGTATCCAAAAATAAAGCCCAGCGATATTGAATTTCAACTCCCTCAACCCAACTACACAGTGCACAGCCTTGCTTATTTAGAAGAAAAATACCCCAAGCATGAGTTTGCGCTCATCATGGGAGAGGATAATTTAGCGTCTTTACCCGAATGGAAAAATGCTGAGGTTCTCTTGGACCGTTATCCTATTTATGTCTATCCTCGAAAAATAGAACAATCTTATACTGCTGTTGATTTAAAAGGAGCCATAATAAAAGTAGACGCGCCCATCATTGAGATTTCTTCATCATTCATAAGAAAATCCATAAAATCAGCTAAAAATATAAGACCATTATTGCCAGAATCTGTTTGGGTATATTTAGATGAAATGAATTTTTATAAATAATTATGGTAAAAATTGGAGCTATAGAATTGCCTGAATTCCCACTGCTGTTGGCACCGATGGAAGATGTAAGTGATCCGCCTTTTCGGGCGCTATGCAAAGAACAAGGGGCCGATGTGGTCTATACTGAATTTATATCTAGTGAAGGCCTGATTCGAGACGCCGCAAAAAGTACAATGAAACTGGATATTTATGAAAAAGAACGCCCGGTAGGTATTCAAATTTTTGGGGCCAATCTAGACAGCATGCTTCGTGCGGTTGAGATTGTAGAGAAATCAAATCCAGATATTATTGACATCAACTTTGGCTGCCCTGTTAAAAAAGTGGTCAGTAAAGGCGCTGGGGCAGGAATCTTAAAAGATATCTGCTTAATGGAAAAGCTAACGGCCGAAATGGTTAAGCGCACCCATTTACCTGTGACCGTTAAAACCCGCTTGGGCTGGGATCACGAGTCAATTCGTATTGTAGAGGTTGCGGAAAGACTTCAGGACGTTGGCATAAAAGCACTGTCTATTCATGGAAGAACTCGAGCACAAATGTACAAAGGTAATGCGGATTGGGTTCCTATTGCTGCGGTAAAAAACAATCCTAGAATGCATATCCCCATTTTTGGAAATGGAGATGTAAACTCTCCAGAACGGGCCATGGAAATGCGCGATTCTTATGGTTTGGACGG
Organism: Bacteroidota bacterium; assembly: GCA_027593245.1. GTDB lineage: Bacteria > Bacteroidota > Bacteroidia > Flavobacteriales > Flavobacteriaceae > UBA3537. The sequence goes on from JAQCJC010000006.1 coordinate 42,749, forward strand.
TGCCATGATTGGTCGGGCATGTATTGGAAACCCCTGGTTTTTTAAGCAGGTTAAACATTACTTTAAGACGGGGACGCATCTAGAGCCTATAAGCATGTCCGAACGTATCGAGGCTGCAAGACGGCATTTGAAAATGGCTATTGATTGGAAAGGGGAAGTTTTAGGTGTGCTCGAAACGAGAAGGCATTATACCAACTATTTTAAAGGAATCCCTAATTTTAAACCGTATAGAACAAAGATGGTGACGAGCGACCACAGCCAAGATGTATTCAAAGCCTTTGATGAAGTCGAAGCCAAATTTGCTGCCCATCAATTTGCTTAGTCTGTAAACTGAAGTTTCTTTAAGTTCCAAGATGCTAATCTTGAAGCAATAAGACCTAAGATAAGAATTGTTAAAAAAGCGATTGCAAAATTACTCCCCTTTAACACAACGGGATAAGCCAAGCTCGGTGTAATCATAAGCAAATCAAAACACAGCTGAAGACTGATAATTACAGCGCCTAAAAAAAGGCCGATTAATCCCCCGATAATAGTCATTATCACCCCCTGCATAAAAAAAATATTTTGAATTTCTTGTCGGGTTGTACCAATGCTATATAAAGTCTTTAAATCGTCTTTTTTATGCAGAATCATCATGATAATTGATCCAACAATGTTAAATAACGCTATAATTAATATTAACGTAAAAATAAGATAAACCGCAAGGTGCTCAGCATTGAGCATTTTGTATAAAGCGGCATTGAGCTGTACTCTACTTTTTATAACAATTTCATCGTCAAAAATCTTTGAAAGAGCTAATCTTATTTTGGTTTCGTCAACTCCTGGTACACTTATTATTTCGATCGCACTTATTTTGTCTGGCTTAAGGCCAAGCAAATATTGAGCATTTTGAAGTGAAGTATAGACTCGAGAACTGTTAATTGACTCATTGATTTGAAAAAGCCCAACATTAGCCACTTTCATGCTTTTAAATGCCCCTTTGACAGAAGTAATTTGTCCCGTGCCTGGTTTGGGTGCGTAGATGCGTATAATTTTGGTAAGGTCGTATACACCAAACCCTAGAGTGTTGCTGACACCCCAACCCGCAACGATCTGTTGAAGGTCTTGTGAAATCCAATCGCCGTAAGTCAAAATAGAGTCTATGGTTTTCTGTGGGTAGTGTTTGTCTACGCCTTTTAAATCGATGGCTAAATACTTGTCTTTACAGCTCAATAGAACTTTTTCTTCAATAACTGTAGAAAATGAGGCAATCCCTTCTGTTTCGCTGAGCATCTTGCGCTGTGTTGAAGACAAACTAATGTTTTTAGACTGGCTTGGCAAGACCTTAAAATCAGGGTCTGTAAAAGATGTAAACTCTAAGCTAAATGCCTTGAGCCCGTCGAAGCCCGAAAGGACTATAAATAGTGCTGCGGTTCCCAAAATTATGCCCAATCCAGCAACCAAAGTAATGTAATTAATCGCTTTGTTTTTACTTTTTGTAAACAAATAACGCTTGGCTATGTAGAGCGAAAAATTCAACTATGCTTTTTTTCTTTTTTGTAGAAGGTTATCGTTAAGAATAGGGTTTTCTGTCCCTTTTAGAGATCGATCGATTTGATCAATATATTCCAAAGAATCGTCGATAAAAAACAACAATTCAGGCATCCGTCGAAGCTGATGTTTGGTGCGTTTTGCCAATTCGTGTTTTATGATGGGTGCATTTGAAGAAATACCTTCAATCAGTACTTTGGCCTGCTTGATCGGAAAAATACTTAAGTATACCTTAGCAATAGACAAGTCTACAGTGACTTTGACTTGAGTTACTGAAATAATAACCCCTTGCATGCCCCCTTCTCTGGCGGCGCCTTGAAGGGCTTCAACTAAATCCCGTTGTAAAACCGAGGCTATTTTCTTTTGTCTTTGACTTTCCATAAGGCAAAAATACTACAATTCTTCTGTAATTTTTCAAAAGCCTTGTTTTTTGCTTTAAATTTGTAAAAGATGAAAAAAATTGAACACATCGGTATTGCCGTAAAAGATCTTAGTAAATCTAATCGGCTATATGCAAAATTGCTGGGGGTTGAGCACTACAAAATTGAGTGTGTGAAATCAGAAGGTGTCAATACCTCTTTTTTTAAAGTCGGCGGGAATAAGATTGAATTGCTGGAGGCGATGAGCCCAGATAGTCCAGTTGCAAAATTTATAGAAAAAAGAGGAGAGGGCGTACATCATATTGCTTTTGCAGTAGACGATATTGGCGCTGAAATCGAGCGATTGAAAACAGAAGGATTTGAGCTGATTCACCACAAAGCTAAGCCTGGTGCTGATGGTAAGTTAATTGCATTTTTGCACCCAAAATCATCTGGTGGAGTACTTATAGAGCTGTGTCAAGATATGGATAATAAAGAATAGATTTCTTTTCATAATTTTAAAAATGGTTGTAATATTGCAGCCTCTTTGGTCCCATAGCTCAGTTGGTTAGAGCATCTGACTCATAATCAGAGGGTCCCTGGTTCGAGCCCAGGTGGGACCACCCTGAAAACCCTTCTTAATTGAGGGGTTTTTTGTAGCTCTAAACCAGTTGTGAAAAGCAAACTACTTTACTTCGGTACTTAAAAACAACTGCACCAAATATAGTGAATTTATTGGCACTCATTTGGCACTAATGCTTTTCTCAACGCGCTTTGTTCCAAAGCTACTGAGCCATTACTAGCTTACAGCTAATTGAAAAACATTGATTAATCAAACTCTTTTTATGTTGTATAAACTGTTTAATTTTAATTAGATTTGTTTGAACAAAATAAATTATGAATTAAATGAAAAAACTGCTCTTACTCTCCGCTTTATTTATTTTCTCTTGTAGTGATGATAGTTCTGAAGACAGTCCATTGCCAACATACACCATAGAAGGTAAATGGCTTACAGAAGGGACTGTTCCTGCGGGGAACACAATGTATCTTTTTGAAGATGGGGTTCGTTATACTTACTATTGTGTAGAAGGTGATTGTAATGCATTATATAACTCCTATGAAGCTAATGATGGTAATCATATACCAACAACCAATCCTTACACATTTGAAAATAATGTTCTGACTGTTGATTTACATTTTGGCAATGAATTAGTAACTCCTGTTGCTTTTGAATGTGATGGAGGTGAAGCACATTTTGAAACGCCTGAATATAGTTTATTTAGATTAAATTCTGACTGTAACTAAACCATAGGCATATCTTCTTCTTTTAATTCAGCGATTTCTAATCCTCTTAAGTAGGTTATTTCTAATACATTGAAATAAATTAATAAAATACTATAATCACACTATATTTTTTCTTACATTTGATATAAATTAACTATTAACCAAAATAACAATGAAAAAATTAGTTTTAATGGTATTCACAGCGGTCTTAATGACTAGTTGTAGTGCTACCCACAAAACAATGAAGAATCCAGATTCTCACATTCAATTTAACAAAAGTGACTTTACAGTTACTGGTCAAGCTTCCGCAAGTGCATCCACAACAAGAATACTTGGTATTGATTGGGAAAGATTATTTCAAAAAAAGAAGTTCGGTCAAGTTGACCAACAAGTTTCATCACTAACTCCTTTAAGTGCTGCTAGTGTTCCAGTGATTGGTAGTGCAATTACAAACCTTTCTTCTGGTGGAATTTTTTCATTATTTAGAGATAATACAGCTTCAATTGCAACACACAATCTAATAACAAAAAATAATTCAAATGATGTTGTACTATATCCTAGATATCAAACTACAACTGCTAAGCCAATTTTAGGGATAGGATTTATTTATAAAAAAACAGAAGTTAAAGTCACCGCTCGCTTAGGAAGACTTAATGAATAATTTTATGATTTATACAATTTTAAAAGTAAAGACATCTGTAATTTTAGGTGTCTTTATTTTTTTTTCAATTAGTGCCTCTTCTCAACCAAAAAATACAAATTTTGTCTTAAACAAGTTAATAGATAGGGATTTAACTTTTGATATTATTTATTTTGATGAGGACCCCGCTGACTCTTACTCAAAACAGTTTTCTTTAATTTTAAATAATGAATTGGCTATGAATGCCATTTCTGTAAATTTACCTCTTGAAATAAATGATATTATAAATGATGATATAAAATCAATAAATGATTTTTGCAAAATCAATAATAAAAATTTAGTGCTTTACATAGTAAGCCAAAGTTCATCTACAAGAAATACATTAAAAGGGTTTTTCTATTTTGAGAATAAGTTAATAGGCTCATTTTCGTCATATAGAACAATTTGGACTAACAACAGGATAATTAGTCTTGCTGAATTTGTTTCAAAAAAGATTAATGATAAAATGAGATAATTTTTTGTGATTCAAAATATTGTACGTCTTCATACTAAACCTTTGCAATTATCTAAAACAATATCTTACAGAAATCTCTGTGGTTATTAATTTTTATGTAAAATATTGTTTTATTTCAACATAGGCATATCTTTTTCTTTTAGTTCAGCGATTTCTAAACCTCTTAAGTAGGTTAAGCTTATATTTTGTATGTTTGAAGTGAAATCCAATTTAATTATGAAAAAACTAATCTTACTCTCCGCTTTATTAATGTTTTGTTGTGATGATGATACAGACTGTTTCACGGTCATAGATAAGATCATTTCGGACGGCGAATACATTTTGGTTGGCGATTTTGATACCTCAAATTCAGATGATGACGGCCCTCTCAATGGCTATGCGGACGTCAATTTGCAAGTTTCCCAAGAGGTTTATGACAGCTATGATATTGGCGATAAATATTGCTACGATTAGTAAAGCCATAGGAAATAAGTTTTCTGAATTAACGAAAACACTAAAATACTTACAAAACTTTTAACATTTTT
>JAQCJC010000074.1 GCA_027593245.1 Bacteroidota bacterium
AGATGATTGCTGTTTCTTTGAAACTTTAAATTTAGAATATGGAAATACCGATTTCAATAAAACGCTGTATAAATTGTACTCAAATTTATAAAAATTAAACTGAACTCTGGAATCAAAGTTTAAAACCATATTATTTAATCCTATGATTTTATATATTTGTGTAAAGAATGTCATTACTATGAATAAAATTCCAAGTGTAAACCTCAACGATTTTTTATCCAATGATGCTGTATTGAAACAAAAATTCGTTTCTGAAATTGGACACGCCTACGAGTCTATTGGATTTGTAGCCCTAAAGGGGCACTTTCTTAAGGATGCCCTTGTAGATTCTCTTTACAATGAGGTTAAAAAGTTTTTTGACATGCCGGTTGAGCAGAAGAGACAATACGAAATCCCAGGGATAGGTGGTCAGCGTGGCTATGTTTCATTTGGAAAAGAAAGTGCAAAAGGAAGGAAAGAAGGCGACTTAAAAGAATTTTGGCACTTTGGACAGTATGTTGAAAACAATCCTCAACTGGAAGAAGAATACCATTCCAATGTACAAGTAAACGAACTCCCCGAATTTAATTCCGTAGGTAAAGAAACATTTAAGATGTTAGAAAAAACCGCTAAATATGTTTTACGTGCTTTGGCGCTTTATTTAGACTTGGAAGAAACTTATTTTGACGCCTTTATTCACAATGGGAATAGTATACTAAGACCCATTCACTATCCGCCGATTACAAAAGCACCAGAAAAGGCCGTTCGGGCAGCAGCGCATGGCGATATCAACCTAATTACTCTTTTGATGGGTGCCCAAGGCCGTGGACTTCAAGTCCAAAACCATAAAGGGGATTGGATTGATGCCATAGCTGAAGCGGATGAGCTTATGATTAATGTAGGCGATATGTTATCGAGACACACGAATAACAAGCTAAAATCGACCATTCACCGAGTTGTTAACCCCCCTAAAGAACTTTGGGGCAGCTCTCGTTACTCTATACCCTTTTTTATGCACCCAATAAGCGCCATGAAATTAGATGTCTTAGAAAGCTGTGTTAATGAAGATAATCCAAAACAATTTGAGGACATAACCGCAGGTGAATTTCTCAATCAGCGATTGGAAGAATTAGGGCTAACTAAAAGCTAATGGATTTAAGAGACCAACTCAAAAATTTGTTTCCTGAACATCAAGAATCTGAGCAAACTAAAAAGCCTAAGCCCAAAGTTGACTTTTGGCTTCAAGAGGCACCACTAATTTGCAAATATGAAAAACGTAAGGGCAAACCCATCACCATCATTGAGGGCTACACGGGTGCTGATGCTGACTTCAAAAAATTAACTTCAAAACTTAAAAAAGAATTTAGTGTAGGTGGGAGTTACAAAAAAGACAATATCATAATACAAGGAGATTACAGAGATAAAATCATGACCTTATTAAAAAAAGAAGGGTTCAATGTAAAACGCGTTGGTGGATAAAGCTTTAGTGTATGAGTATTAAACAATCTGAATTAATTTTAAATCCTGACGGCAGTATTTACCATCTTCATTTGCGGCCAGAAGATTTAGCTACTACGATCATCACAGTAGGCGATCCTGACCGTGTGGATCAAGTTTCAAAATATTTTGACCACATAGAGTTCAAACAACACAAAAGAGAATTTAAAACGCACACAGGATCATATAAAAACCAGCGCATAACAGTTATATCCACAGGAATAGGCTCAGACAATATTGACATTGTTCTCAATGAATTGGACGCACTTGTAAATATTGATTTTGAAACACGCACGCTTAAAAACAAATTAACAGCATTAGATATTGTACGCATTGGAACTTCTGGAGCACTACAGGCTGATATCCCAGTGGATTCGATTTTAATGAGTACACACGGCTTGGATATCAATGGAATGCTACCATCCTATAAAATAGAAACTATTCGAAACAAAGCATTTGAAAAGGCCTTTTGTATGCATACGGAATGGAACAATGATCGGGCACAACCAGTGTTGGTAGAAAATTCAAAACCATTGGAACATCAACTTTATGAAAATCATATTCTTACCGGAGTAACAGCAACTTGTGGCGGATTTTATGGTCCACAAGGACGTATGCTGCGGTTAGAACCAAAAGACAGTATTTTTAGAGATAAATTGCAATCATTTCGGTATGAAGATTTAAAAATTACAAATTTTGAAATGGAAACCTCTGCTATTTATGGTTTGTCCAAATTGTTGGGCCACCAAGCCTGTTCGATGAATGCTATTTTGGCCAACAGAGCCAACGGTTGTTTCAGCAAAAAGCCTGACGAGACAATCGACAACCTTATTCAATACACCCTAAATAAACTTATACACTAATGAAAACAGTTCGCGTCGGAGGAGTTCCTGAGCACTTCAACTATGCATGGTACATTGGATTAAAAAATAATCTATTCAAAGAAAACGGAATCAATTTACGCTGGGTCGATTGCCCTGGAGGTACAGGTGAAATGACGCAAGCCCTCAGAACCAATTCCATCGACATGGCAGTGGTACTGACGGAGGGTATTGTAAAAGCCATTACCGAAGGTCTTAGCAGTAAAATAGTTCAAACCTATGTACAATCGCCGCTGGTCTGGGGCGTACATGTAGCTTATAATTCGAAGTTTAAGACAAGTTCTGAACTGAAAAACAAAAAAGCGGCAATCAGCCGATATGGTTCTGGTTCGCACCTTATGGCCTACATCAACGCGCAGCAATTGGAATGGGATGTAACGCGCGATTTAGAATTTAAACTTATCAAAAATTTAGATGGCGGGGTTAAAGCACTTTCAAACGGAGATGCAGATTACTTTTTGTGGGAAAAATTCACCACAAAACCTTTTGTAGATGAAGGTATTTTCAAACGCATTGGCGAATGCCCTACACCCTGGCCATGCTTTGTGATTGCTGCTCGAGACGAGTTGATCAACAGTGATTCATCATCATTAAAAACCATTCTTGAAATGATCAATACCATGACCAAAAAATTCAAAACAATTCCGGAAATAGATCAAATTATTTCAAAGCGTTATAAACAAAAACAAACTGATGTACAGCAATGGCTTAGCCAAACTGAATGGTCTCAAAAGAACATTGATAAAAAAACCATTGAAATTGTACAAAACAAACTGATGGCGTTGGATTTATTGTCTAAAAAATTATCATACAACGAATTGACTCATTCAATATAAGTGCCAATCAATCGGTGTATTTCCTTTAGATTTTAAATACGCATTACATTTACTAAAATGTCTATTTCCAAACCAATACCCTCTGTTTGCACTCAATGGTGAAGGGTGGCCACTTTCCAAGACTAAATGTCGTTGGGCATCAATCAGCTTTTTCTTTTTTCGTGCATACCCTCCCCAAAGCAAAAACACAATGCCGTTATTATTAGTAGATATTGTTTCAATGACTTTATCTGTAAAAATCTCCCAACCCTGCTTTTGATGACTAGCTGCTTCTGCTGCGCGGACCGTCAAAGTAGCATTGAGAAGCAGTACGCCCTGTGATGCCCATGGTGTTAAATCACCTCTTTTAGGATAACCTATACCTAAATCTGAGTATAGCTCTTTAAAGATATTGACCAGTGATGGTGGATGTGCAATACCATCGTTAACAGAAAATGCCAAACCATTTGCTTGACCTTTTCCGTGATAAGGGTCTTGACCAATTATAATAACTTTTAATTGATGGTATGCACATAGATCGAAGGCGTTAAAAATTTGATTTTTTGGTGGATAACATTCATTTCGCTCATATTGCTGATTAACAAAGGTCTCTAAAGAACAAAAATAAGGCTGTTCAAACTCAGTTGATAAAATTTCATTCCATTCCTTGCTTAATCTTAACACAATCGTTTGTTTAGGGTTCTTAAATAAATGCTAAGAGAACAAATTTAGAATATATTCTGAACATTAATACCTAAATTTGCGATCCTAAGGTAAGTTATGATTAATATTTCCCAAAAAACTCTTGATGATTTAGAATTTGATACTGTAGTGGCGCAAGTCGCTACATACACCATCACGAGTTTAGGTCGAGCAAAAATACATAAGCTTCAACCTTTTAACACAAAAGAAGAAACCACAGAGGCCTTAAAGTTTGTTCATGAATTTGTCTCATCTTTTGAAAATGACAACCGGATTCCCAATCATGGTTTTGAGGACATCACAGAAGAATTAAAACTTCTGCGTATCGAAAATAATTTTCTTGACGTCGAACAGTTTAGAAAAATTGCAGCACTTTCCATTACTACAAATACACTATTAAAATTTTTCAAAAAGTTTCACGACTACTACCCCCTACTTTTTGAACGTTCAGAACAACTTGAACAAACCAATTTAATTTCGAATCAAATCAATAGTATCATTGACAAATATGGAGAGATTAGAAACGATGCTTCCGATACGCTTTATGCTATTCGAAAATCAATACAATCGGTACGCACCAAAATAAACACCAGTTTCAATGCCGCATTGAGCCATTACAACAGTGCAGACTACCTTGACGAAATTCGCGAAACGGTAATGGAAAATAGACGTGTATTGGCTGTAAAAGCCATGTACCGTCGCAAAGTCAAAGGTAGTATTTTGGGTGCAAGCAAAACTGGGAGTATTGTATATATAGAGCCTGATACAACACACCAACACCAACGAGACCTTAATAATTTTGAATTTGAGGAAACAGAAGAGATCAAACGTATTTTGCTGGAACTTACAAATTACGTACGTGGCTTCAAACCCTTGCTTCAACAGTATCAAGATTATTTGGTGCTTTTGGATGTCTTGTATGCAAAAGCTAAGTATGCGCAGAGCATCAATGGCATTCTACCTGAACTTAATGATGATCAAGAATTAAATCTTCGAGATGCGTACCACCCACTGCTTCTAGCAGCCAATAATGAGGAGGGCAAAAAAACATTCCCTCAAACCATCACTATGGACAAAGACAGTCGAATCATCGTTATATCAGGACCTAATGCTGGTGGAAAAAGCATCACTTTAAAGACGGTTGGTTTGTTACAAGTGATGATGCAATCTGGGTTGTTGATCCCTGTTCATGAACGTTCGAAAATGTGTTTTTTTGAGCGTATATTAAGTGATATAGGGGACAATCAATCTATTGAAAACCACTTGAGCACCTACAGTTATCGCCTCAAACAGATGAATTACTTTCTAAAAAAATGCACCAAACAAACCTTGTTTCTTATCGATGAGTTTGGAACAGGAAGTGATCCTGAATTGGGTGGGGCTTTGGCTGAAACATTTTTAGAAGTCTTTTATGAGCGAGAAGCCTTTGGGATCATTACAACACACTACAGTAATTTAAAACTATTGGCCAATGAATTACCACATATTCAAAATGCGAATATGTTGTTTGACGAAAAAACACTATTGCCCATCTATAAACTTGTTATTGGCCAAGCAGGAAGTTCGTTTACATTTGAGGTAGCTCAAAAAAATGGGATTCCTTACAGTTTGATTAATCGTTCCAAGAAAAAAATTGAACGTGGTAAAATTCGTTTTGACAAAACCATTGCAAAACTTCAAAAAGAACGCTCCAAGCTAGAAAAAACAGAACGTGCATTAAAACAAAATGAAGTTAAAAAAGAACTTGAAGCTGAAAAACTTGAATCGACAAACCAAAAAGCGCAAAAGAAATTACAGAGTTTTCAAGAATTGTACGACAGCAATCAGCGGTTGATCTATTTGGGTAAAAAAATTCAAGATTTGGGGGACAAATTCCATGAGAATAAGCGAAAACGCGAGCTCATGGCTGAGCTTTTTAAGTTGGTACAAATTGAAAATTCCAAAAAAGAAAAACTTTCTAACAAGCAAAAAAGAGCGAAACTCAAAGAAGAAAACCGCCTCCAAAAAGAAGTAGAACTAAAGGTGGCTAAAATCCGAAAAGAGAAAAAATCTGCCAAAGCGAAAGCCGCCAAAATTCCACCAAAACCCAAGCATAATTTTAAAGTGGGCGAAAATGTCCGCATGAACGACGGCAAAGCTGTGGGCAGTATCGATAAGATTGAAAAAGGCAAAGCTATTGTAAATTACGGATTGTTTACAACAACAGTAAGCCTGGAACGCTTGGAATTTGTAAATCCTAAAAAATAAAATTATGATTGTTTTTTTTGATGGGATTTGCAATTTATGTCAACACAGTGTACGCTACCTCATCCAACACGACAAAAATAAAACTTTAAAATTTGCTTCGCTACAAGGTAAACATGCCAAAAAAATGCTACAACCAAATGACGTTAACTCTTTAGAAAGCATGGTTTTTTTTGATGGTAAAGAACTGTACAAAAAAAGTTCAGCCATCCTTAAACTTTCTACCGTTTTAGGCGGTTGGCACAAATTGCTGTTAGTGGGCTATATTTTACCTCAATTTATAAGAGACAGCCTTTACAGTTTTGTAGCCAAAAACCGCTACCGTTGGTTTGGAAAACAAGACTACTGTATGATTCCTTCAAAAGACTTACAAGATAGATTTTTGGACTAAAAACTGCTGTTCTTCACTCCTTCACTGCATGTACAACAAAAAAATGTGACTTCTTGTTGTTTTCTATGTCTAAACAAACATGGAATTAAAAATAATCCAATCGAAAATACATATTATAAAAGACCGTAAAGTGATACTTGACAAAGATCTTGCAACTTTATATGGTGTTGAAACGCGAGTGCTTAAACAAGCGGTCCGAAGAAATATAGAACGGTTCCCCGACGATTTTATGTTTCAAATTTCAAAAGAAGAGTTTGCAAATTGGAGATCACAAAATGTGATGTCCAATGCCGACAAAATGGGCTTGCGGCACCTGCCATTTGCATTTACCGAACAAGGCGTAGCTATGCTGTCTAGTGTACTCAAAAGCACTAAAGCTATTGAGGTTAACATTTCTATCATCCGGGCATTTGTCATGCTGAGGCAACATCTTACTGATTATAAAGATTTAAAAGAACAAATAACTCAATTAGAAAAAGAAATGAACATAAAATTTAAAGACATTAACCAAGCACTGAATTATTTGCTAAAAAAAGACAAATCAGTAGTAGAACAGGAAAACAGACAACGCATTGGCTAATAATGAATTTCTGTTTTTTGCTCATTTTAAGCAAAACTCGATTGTTGTGAAACAAGGACAAAAGGTAAAAAAAGGAGAATTAATAGGGCTTTGTGGAAATTCTGGGAATTCATCAGAAGAACATTTGCATTTTCATATTCAAAATGTAGAAGATATAAATAAAGCGACTGGAGCTAAGTGTTATTTTGACAAGATAATAGTAAATGGGAAAATAAAAAATGACTACTCACCTGTAAAGGGTGATAAAATTGAAAACAAATAAGGAAAAAACCCCAAAATCACTTCACCTCTTCCCAATGGTCGTCCCAGTCTTTGGGTTTTGGGGTATGGAGTTTACCTTCTAGCTTTGCAATAATGGTAGAGACCGTTGCATCACCAGTGACATTAATAACAGTACGGCACATATCCAAAGGACGATCAACAGCAAAAATTAGCGCCAATCCTATAGCGAGTTTATCGGCAGGGAAACCTATAGATTCTAAAACAATCACCAACATCACCATTCCGGCACCGGGTACTGCGGCACTTCCAATAGAGGCCAACAAAGCCGTAAGGACAATCATCAGTTGGTCGGTAAACGTCAAATCGAAGTTGAGCGCTTGGGCAATAAAAACCGCCGCTACCGCTTGATATAAACTCGTTCCGTCCATATTAATTGTAGCCCCTACAGGCAATACAAAACTGGACACTTCTTTGTCCACGCCCACATGTTCTTCGACCCGTTCCATGGTCACAGGCAGGGTTGCTGCACTACTGCTGGTCGAAAACGCTAATAATTGCGCTGGACTGATTTGTTTTAAAAACCAAAACGGATTTTTTTTGGCGATTAGAGCAATGACAATCAAATAAAAACACACCATCAACAACAATCCACCAACCACGACGGAAGCGTAAAATAAAAGCGCATACAACAACTCTGGATCGCCAGAAGACACCACCACATTGGCCAACAACGCAAAGACCGCATAGGGCGCCGTAAGCATGATTAAATCCACCATTTTAAGCACCACATCATTCAGGGAGTCAAAGACATCTTTTAGGGGTTTAGCACTTTTTTCACCAATGAGTAAAAGCGAGATGCCTAAAAAAATGGCCAAGAAAATCACTTGAAGCATGAGTTTGTTGTTGCTGAGGGCAGAAAACGCATTTTCGGGAATCATATCCACCACAAAGTCTAAGGGTCCACTTTGTTGTTGACGCGTAGCTTCTACAATTTTACTCTGTACACTGCTGTTATTGGCATAGGTTTCGGTAAGTTTTGAAATCGTCGCATCGGACACCCCATCCCCTGGATTAAACATATTGACCAAGGTCAGCCCAATACTGATGGCAATAACGGTAGTCAGTATATAAATCACAATGGTCTTTATCCCAATGGACGCAAATTTAGAAATGTCTTTTAAATCGGAAATTCCTTTGATGAGCGAGGCCAAAATCAGAGGAACGGCGATGAGTTTTAGTAGTTTGACAAATATGGTACCGAGCGGTTTAATCCAAGAAGCAATAAACGCTGATCCACCTTGCACTTGAAGCATCACAAAGCCAAAAACCACGCCCAAAAGCATGCCAATTAATATTTTCCAATGTAGGGCTAAATTTTTCATAAGATTATCGTTTGGAGAGACGATTTAAAAGCGTAAAATCGGCCAAAACCAGAGCGGCCATGGCTTCAACTATGGGCACAGCACGTGGCACCACGCAAGGGTCGTGACGGCCTTTACCTTGCATTTCTACGGAATTTCCGTCTTTATCGATCGTATCTTGGGTTTGCATAACAGTGGCCACAGGTTTAAAGGCCACATTAAAATAGATTTCCATACCATTACTGATCCCCCCTTGTATGCCTCCAGAGTTGTTGGTTTGTGTTGAACCATCGGCATTAAAAGCATCATTGTGCGCACTACCTTTCATCTTAACACCTTCAAAACCAGAGCCATATTCAAAGCCCTTTACGGCATTAATCGAAAGCATGGCTTTTCCTAACTGTGCATGAAGACGGTCAAATACCGGCTCGCCCAATC
>JAQCJC010000007.1 GCA_027593245.1 Bacteroidota bacterium
TTTATTCTTTTTTGATGTTGCAGCATCATCAATACGCTTTCGAAGTTCTTCATCGAAAAATTCTTTTTGAGGTGTATATTCCTCTAACCCTTTAATTTTAGGTAAATTTAACGGAGGATCATCAGCGAACAAATCCTCTATACTTTTTGGTCGCTCATCGTGCCGCCAAATAAACCCTTTTAATTTCCGTTCTTTTTCAGGAAAATCTTCTTCGGGATAGGTCATCCCACCAATTTGATTAAGCTTCCTTAATTCGTCAATCTCATTTTCCGAAATCCATATTTTTATGGCACCAGATTTTGATTTATCTATGCCAATCAACTCATCTTCGCTATTACGTAGATAATAAATTGTTTCTGCATTTTTAATTACATCAATCGTTTCCAGCGCATTATCAACAAATAGACCATTTAGGCGTTTGCCCGAAATTTGATTATAACCTTCGCCTAAACTATCTTTACTTATCACAAATGCATTGTTAAACACTTTAAGTGAATCAAGTGTTTCATTCTTAGAATTTGAAATCAAGTGGATAGAATCTCCTGTAATTTGACTTTCAAAGTGCCATAAAATAGGGTATTTTTTCTTTGTGAATGCATCTGAATCAAGATCGTAGAAATTAATGAGTTGCGTTAATCCTGTTTTTTGATTCATGTGAATAGAATCAGCTTTTCCACTTAGATTAGACTTAAACATTTTAGCATTGTAGTATCCACGGATAATTCGATTATCAGCTGGACCAGTTACCATCAATGTATCACTGTGCATGAATATAGAGTCATTTTCTTGTTCTGTAATAGCAAGCGCTCTTTTGGTTATAAAAACAGAGTCTTTTTCTCTAAAAATCTCTGCGTAGTGCCCTTTGATAATGCTGTTGTTTAGCGTGTCTGTTACAGTGATGTTGTTTGTAGCTGAAGCAAAACTTTTATTGCGATCAAAATAGAGACTATCACCCTCAACAATGCGGTCATTGTAATTGATTTTTGATTTCTTAACAAAATATCCTGTGTCGTTATTTGTGTTGTAATATCCACGTTCACAGTAAATTACACTTGCTTCACTCGTTATAGTTGTAGGTCCGTATAAAAATGCAAATCCAGATTCAGTGTAAAAATCTAACTGTTCAGTATCAATAACATATTCTGGATTTACAAGCTTTACATTGTTTACAAATTGATATTTTTTTGATGTCATGTAGTACCTACCTCTTGTACTCGTAATAGTTCCCGAAGTGTCGCGAACTACCTTACCTTTTTGATTGTAGTACGCCTGTTGCTTGATACGATCAAAATGCAAAACATCAGTATATAACTTTGAGTCGGGATCGATCAAAACGACATCGCCACTAGCGTAAGCTAATTGTGTTTTACCACTATATTCAACATACTTAGATGTCATATTGATGCTATCGCCTTGTTTGACGCGCACATTACCAAAAGCTTCGATAAAATCCTCATTACCATAATAAATTGCCTCATTGCACCAAAGTTCGATTCCTTTGTGCTTGACATGTACTTGGCTTGAATTATTACGGGTTAAAATAGTCGCCCCTGGTTTATCTTCAACTATGTCCATATATGGAGCATATTCAATTTCTATTTGCTTTCTTTCTTGCGCACTTATAAAGAATGGCATTGAAATAAAATAAAAAAATATGATATGCTTTATGTTCACAGCTTTGGATTCGAATTTCAACAA
The DNA here is from genome assembly GCA_027593245.1 of Bacteroidota bacterium. Taxonomy (GTDB): domain Bacteria; phylum Bacteroidota; class Bacteroidia; order Flavobacteriales; family Flavobacteriaceae; genus UBA3537. Next base: position 1,699 of record JAQCJC010000007.1, read on the forward strand.
AAATAGGGAATCTCTAAAATTTTATCCTCAAATCAATGTAAAATAAAGCGTACCGCCTTTAGGGACGATATTTTTACCTAAAAATTGTTTGCTTTCGGTCAGGGCCAACAGATACAATCTTTATAGGGATTTGTAGTTCGTCCTCTAGAAATTCAATATAGCTAATGAGTGATTCAGGAAGTGTTTCAGCACTGTCCATACTGGTCAAATCTTCTGCCCATCCTTCAAAATCTGTATATACTGGACTAATATTTTCTGACTCTATATTATAGGGTAGATGTTTTATTTCTTTGCCTTTGTAGTTGTATGCAGTGCATACTTTCAAAGTTTTAAAACCTGAAAGCACATCAGCTTTCATCATCATAAGTTGTGTTACACCATTGACCTGACAAGCATAACGAAGTGCAACTAGATCTAACCATCCACATCGTCTAGCTCTACCTGTAGTGGCTCCAAATTCATGACCTACACGACTCATAGTTTCACCATTTTCATCAAAAAGTTCAGTAGGGAAGGGGCCAGATCCTACACGTGTGGTATAGGCCTTAAAAATCCCAATAACATCTTTTATGGAGTTCGGTGCAACTCCTAGACCGGTACAAGCGCCAGCAGCAGTTGTATTAGACGAAGTGACAAAGGGGTATGTACCAAAGTCAATATCCAACAAAGAGCCTTGAGCACCTTCAGCTAACACAGATTTTTGATCGCGTTGTGCTTGATGTAAATACTCCTCTGAATCAATGAACTCTAAAGATTTTAAAGTATCAACGGCTTTAAAAAATTCAATCTCTAATTCACCCAAATCGTATTCAAGCTCAATATTGTAAAAATCAATCATCGCTTGGTGTTTGTTAGCGAGATGCCTGTATTTTGCTTTCCAGTCTTCTAATTCAAGATCTCCAACGCGAATACCATTCCTTCCAGTTTTATCCATGTATGTTGGTCCAATACCTTTGAGAGTAGAGCCAATTTTGGCTTTGCCTTTTGACGCCTCAGATGCAGCATCTAACAATCGGTGAGTAGGAAGAATAAGATGTGCTTTACGAGAGATCAATAGTGTTTTTCTGAAATCTACATTTTGATCCGTTAGTTTGTCTAATTCTTTTTTGAAAATAACAGGATCAATAACAACTCCATTTCCTACAAGGTTTTTTACATCTCCATGAAAAATTCCTGATGGTATGGTGTGTAAAACGTGTTTCATTCCATTGAAAACAAGAGTGTGGCCCGCATTTGGCCCACCTTGAAATCGTGCTATTATATCGTAATTTTTGGTTAGTACATCAACAATTTTCCCTTTTCCTTCATCGCCCCACTGGAGTCCTAATAGCAAATCTACAGCCATGTGTTATGTTAGTTTTTAGTATTTTTTTTTGTTCCGTAGAAGTAAAGAGAATGATTTTGTATGTCAAGATCAAATACTTCTTCAATGGTTTTTTTTATGGATTGAATTCTTGGATCACAAAACTCGATAATTTCTCCAGTATCTGTTAAAATCACGTGATCATGTTGTTTATCAAAATAAGATTTTTCATACTGTGCCTGGTTGAGACCAAACTGATGTTTACGTACAAGCCCACATTCCAACAATAATTCAATGGTGTTGTATAAAGTAGCACGCGAAACACGATACTTCTTATTTTTCATTTTGATGTACAGAGATTCAATATCGAAATGTTCATCGTTATCATAGATCTCTTGCAGTATGGCAAAACGCTCAGGCGTTTTACGCTGACTATTTTCTTCGAGATAAGTTGTAAAAACATTTTTTACAATTTCCTGATCGCTATTTTTTGATTTTGAATTCATAATCTAAACTTCAAATTTAACTAATTTTTAGACTCTGGAAACCTTTTCAATGCCATTTATTTTTTTTAGTCTATTCATTAGTTTAGTAACAAAGTTTGTGTTGTTGACCTCTACGGCTATCTCTCCATAAAATGTACCACTGTCCGAATCAAATTTGATGCTTTTAATATTCACATTCATGTTAGAAGAAATTAATTTTGTAATATCACTAACGAGTCCTTTTTCGTCAATACCAGTAAGCTTGATTACAGCCCTAAATACTTGTTGTGAAGAATCAATCCATTTGGCTAATATAATTCTGTATGCGTAATTGGATTGTAGACTCACAGCATTTGGACAGTTTTTTTTGTGCACTTTTATTCCTTCTTTGATACTTAAAAATCCAAACACTTTGTCACCAGGAATTGGATTGCAACACGAAGCTACCTTATAGTTAAGTTTTTCTTCCTCTTTACCAAAAACAAGCATGTCATACTTTGAGGTAATCTCATCATTATCAATGGTTTCTGAAGGTGTAGCTTTTTTTCTTTGGATTTTACTCTTGATATAACTAACCAAAACGTTACTTCTAGATGCGGCAAATTTTTTCAACATAGGGTTGTCAATACTTCCTATACCGATCCTGTAAAACAAATCAAGACTAGTTTGCAGTTTAAAATGGTTAACCAATTCATTTATAGAGCGCTCATCCAAATTGATTTTGAGTTGCTTGAGTTTTCGTCTTAAAATCTCTTTACCCTGATGGGCAATAAGCTTCTTTTCTGCCTTGAGCGATGATTTTATTTTACTGCGTGCTCGCGCTGTCGTTGCATAGTCCAACCAGTTCGAATTTGGTGTGGCATTTTCGGAAGTAATGATGCTGACTTGATCGCCGCTATTTAGAGTATGATTTAGAGGGACGAGCTTACCATTGACTTTTGCCCCTCTTGTTTTTAGACCAACCTCGGTATGAATACTAAATGCAAAATCTAATGGGGTGGCTTCTTTGGGTAGGGATTTTAAATCACCCTCGGGCGTAAATACAAAAATCTCTTTAGCGTATAGATTTAGTTTAAATTCTTCTACAAAATCTACCGCATTTGCACCTGGATTGTCCATTACCTCTTGTAGTTTACCGATCCAGCTTTCTAGGTTTTCATCATTGTTAATTTCGCCTTCTTTGTACTTGTAGTGTGCTGCATACCCTTTTTCTGCAATTTCGTTCATTCGTTCGCTTCTAATTTGAACTTCCACCCAGCGCCCCTTAGGCCCCATGACTGTTATATGAAGCGCTTCATAGCCCGTTGATTTTGGTGATGAAATCCAGTCTCTTAAACGGGTTGGATTTGGCCTGAAAAAATCGGTAACAATTGAGTAAATTTTCCAAGCTAAAAACTTTTCGTTTTTTAGTCCGGATTTATAAATAATTCGAACAGCAAACTTGTCATATACTTCTTCAAATGAAACCCCTTGTTTTTGCATTTTGCGACGAATGGAAAAAATAGACTTTGGGCGACCTTTTATTTCGTATCTAATTTTTTCTTTATTCAGGGCTCCTTCTAAAATCGTACTAATTTCACTTATATAATTATCTTGATCTTCTTTACTTTCTTTTAGTTTTAGTAAAATAGACTCATAAACTTCTGGTTCAGTGTATTTTAAAGCCAAATCTTCAAGCTCTGATTTAATATTGTACAGTCCTATTTTATGGGCTAATGGCGCATAAATATATAGGGTTTCAGAGGCAATTTTGATTTGTTTATCTTCCCGCAGCGATTGAATTGTTTGCATGTTGTGCATACGGTCCGCTATTTTGATAATAATAACACGAACATCATCATTTAATGTTAGCAGCATTTTTCTAAAATTCTCTGCTTGAAGCGAAATATCCTTATCTTTTTTTAAGCTAGAAATTTTGGTAAGCCCATTCACAATTCGTGCTACGGTTTCACCAAACAACTGCTCAATATCACTGATAGAATAATCTTCACAATCTTCTACAACATCGTGGAGAAGGGCAGCTGCAATAGAAGTTGCATCTAATCCAATCTCAGAGGCTACAATTTTAGCTACAGATATAGGGTGAAAAATATAGGCCTCTCCTGATTTTCTACGTTGGTCTTTGTGTGCATCAACTGCAACATCAAAAGCCTTTCTTATCATTTTTTTATCAGCAGCAGATAAATTCCGGTAGCTGATCTTGAGAAGTTCTTTGTACTCCTTAGCTATAGCGGCATTTTCTTTTTTAATATCTTCTGCAGTCATAACCTAAATCTAAAACAAACATTTGTAACAAACAACCGTGATTTATACTTTTTAATAAAAAAGGTATAAACAATTCGTACTGCTAGAATTAGCTAAATCCGCGTTGACGTTTTGCTTCAAACATAAGAATACCAGCCGCTACAGAAACATTCATAGAATCGACTTTGCCTAGCATAGGTATGTGAATACATTGAGTTGCAGCAACACGCCATTGTTCAGTAAGTCCATCAGATTCAGTGCCTACTACCAAAGCAGTTGGCTTTTTGTAATTTAGCGTTGTGTAGGGTTTAGAGTCTTGTAAAATGGCACTGTAAATTCCAATTTTTTGTGCGCTTAAATAGTCAATAAGTTCAGCGGATGATCCTACCACAACTTGGGTGCAAAATAGACCACCGACACTGGACCTTATCACATTTGGATTATACACATCGGTTTTGGGGTCCGCTATAAAAACAGCGTCAACATTTGCAGCATCTGCAGTTCTTAGTAATGCTCCGATATTTCCAGGTTTTTCAGGTGATTCAGCTACTAAAATCAATGGATTTTTGGAGTTGATTTTTAATTCATCTAAAGCTAAATTTTTGGATTGTGCAACCGCAAAAACTCCCTCTGTGTTCCCTCGATAAGCTACTTTTTCATAAATCTTTGCATCAATTTTCACCCATTCAATTTGATGATTTTCTAATTGCTTAAGTTTTTGTAAATCAAATAAAAGAGGATCAAAATAAATAGTTTTAATTTTGTACCCACTGTTAACTGCTAAAAGAACCTCACGCTTGCCTTCAATAATAAATAGTCCTTGTGCGCGCCGCTGTTTCGATTTTTCTTTCAGTTGAAAGAGGTTTTTTATTCTAGGGTTTTTTAAGCTATTAATCTCTTTTATCATGGTACAGAAATAGGTTTATTTTGCATGCATAAATAAAGCTCAAACTTTTATTTGGGCTTCAGATGGTTATTATTGTCCTTCATATTTCTCTGTATATCTTTTCCATAGCTTTGTTTGGTGACTCTCAAGACTTATATTTCGCCCATCTATGAAAGCATGTACTAATTGGTTTGTACGCATATCCAAAGCGTCTCCTTGACTAATAAAAAGGGTAGCGCTTTTTCCGGTCTCTAAACTACCGTATTGCGCATCTATTCCAAGGATTTTTGCAGCATTCAAAGTAATAAGTTGCAAGGCTTGTTCTTTGTCAAGACCATACGCTACTGTAGTTCCGGCGTAAAAAGGTAAGTTTCTAGAATTCATTCGCTCCATATCACCACTGGCTTCAAGCGCAACAGTCACACCTGCATCAACTAGCTTTTTAGCAAGTTTGAAAGGTAGATCATAGTCTTCATCGGATTTGTTAGGTCTTGAATGTACGCGTCTTAACAATACAGAAACATCATTTTCTTTGATCAATTCCGTTTGTTTGTAGGCTTCATAAGCACCAACCAAAACGACCTTTTCGATTTTGTGTTGTTTTGTAAAGTTTATTGCATCAATGATACCTTTTTCATCGTCTACATGTATAAATAGTGTTTGATGCCCCAAAAACACCCCTTTCATGGCTTCAAATGGCAAATTGAGGCCAGGACTAGCTTTAAAGTTGTGTACTTTAGCATTATTAAAGTATACGTTTAATTCCTGCAGCTCATCAGCATATTTTTTATTGATATTTAGTCCAGGCTCTTCACCCATCCACCAACGTCCTCTAGAAAAGGTGTTAGGCCAATTCATATGAATGCCATCATCTATTTTTACAACGGCATCCTCCCAATTCCAAGCGTCAAGTTGGACTACAGAGGAGGTACCTGATATTCGACCACCTCGTGGACTTATTTGCGCCATTAACACACCATTTGGGCGCATTGTTTCCACAACCTTTGATTCTGTATTATAGGCAATTATACTTCTGATGTGGGGGTTCCAAGTTCCAATTTCTTCGTCATCATCTGAAGCGCGCACGGCATCAATTTCAATAAGTCCAAGTGTTGAGTTTGGAATGATAAAACCAGGGTAAACATGTTTTCCTTTGGCATCTATAATTTCTATTTCTGAGTTTAGTTTGCTAGCGTCCATTTTGCCGACATATCGAATAGTACCATTGTCGAATACAACAAGACTATTTTTTATTAAACTTCCATTACCAAGATGTGCTGTAGCACCGCTAATTGCTATAGTTTTCATCTGTTTTTTTGCTGGCGTTTGTTGCGCATTAAGCGTGAAACAAACGGCAAGAATTGTTATAATCGGTATCTTAAATATTCTCATAATAGTTTTTTTAAATTTGATCGTGGTCTAGAGTGTCACAATGCATATCCTGTTTTGTTTCTACTTTTACAGCTTGGGTTTTCATTCCCTTATTTTTTTCTTTAAGCATCATTTGAATCAATATATTTCGCTCTTTTTGAATACTTTTTCGAAGTTGTTGGTCACGTTCAATATCAAAATATACAGTACCTTCAATTATGGTTTGTTCAGCTTTTGCATAAACAGAAAGGGGGTGTTCATTCCAAAGCACTAGATCTGCATCTTTACCTATTTTGATACTTCCAACTTTATCATCAATATGAAGTAGTTTTGCTGGATTTAGTGTCACCATTTTCCATGCATCTTCCTCAGAAGCTCCTCCATACTTTACTGCTTTTGCAGCTTCTTGATTAAGGCGGCGAGACATTTCAGCATCATCACTGTTTATAGCTGTAACAACACCCACAGCGTTTAGAATTGCTGCGTTGTAAGGTATGGCATCATTTACTTCGTATTTGTAGGCCCACCAATCGCTAAATGTTGAGGCGCCAACTCCGTGCGTTTTCATTTTATCTGCTACTTTATAACCCTCTAAAATATGCGTAAAGGTGTTGATATTGAAATCAAATTTTTCTGCTACTTTCATCAGCATATTGATTTCACTTTGGACATAAGAATGACAACTAATAAAGCGTTCTTTATTAAGGATTTCTGCTAGGACTTCCATCTCAGTGTCGACTCTAAAAGCTTGACCGCTTTTCTTTTTTAAATCATAGGCTTTGGCACGCGAAAAATAATCAATATACATTTGTTCTACACCCATTCTTGTTTGAGGAAAACGACTGTAGCTGCCCCAGTTGGATTGCTTTACATTTTCTCCTAATGCAAATTTGATGAATTTTGGTGCATTTTTGTAAAGCAAATTTTGCGCTGACTCACCCCATTTCAATTTGATGAGTGCAGAACGTCCTCCAATCGGATTTGCAGATCCGTGTAATATTTGAATTGTAGTAACCCCGCCAGAAAGATTTCTGTAAATATTAACATCATCGGCATCAACTACATCTTCAATGCTAACTTCAGCAGACGAATTTTGCCCAGCTTCGTTTATGCTTGCTGCTGCGATATGTGAATGCTCATCAACAATACCAGACGTGAGGTGTTTTCCTGTTGCATCTATTATTCTTGCCTTACGAGATTTTAGATTACGGCCAATTTCTACAATTTTTCCATCTTTTACCAAGACATCTGTGTTTTGTAGGATTCCTTCGCTTTCATTAGTCCAAACTGTTGCATTTTGAAAAAGAATAGTTTCAGGCTCAGGCAATTGTAAAGAGCCGTATGCACCATTTGGATAACTAACTGCTAAAACTGTTTTGGCTTCAGCTTCTTTTTTATCTTTCTTAGCTTTTGTGATGTTTTTAGAACTGCTTTTTATTAAGGTCAATTTTTTGATTGTCCCATCAAAGAAATTAACAGTTCCACTCAAATCCGGAGTATTGGAATCAAGTTTAGCGCTAAAGCGCATAAATTGTTGATTGACAGTGTCCTTTGTTGTGAATAGTAGGTGAACCCAGTCTTGATTCTGCTTGATTGAACAACTGAGATTTAAGCTGTCTGACTTTAATTTCGTCTTGTGATTTCCTCTTTTACCAGAAATATCAAGTTTATATTTCTGCTTGTCTAGGTTAAAAGTGTAAGATCCATTTAAATCTTTTTGGTTGAACTCTTTAAAAATTGTTCTCGATCCTCGAATCCAATGCTCGAAGATTGAGGTATCTGAATCAAAAAATTCTCCTGATGTAATGGTGAAATTAGCATAACTACCATTTTTGAGGTTTCCAATTTTATTGTTGTTTAATAATTGTGCGGGTACTGTAGTAAGCGCTTCAAGTGCTTTTCTAGCACTCCATCCGTGTTCAATCGCATTTTTAACATGATTTTTGAATTCACTTACAGATTTTAATCCATGTGTGGTTAGTGCAAAAGGAACATCATTATCATTTAAAATTTTAGGATTTGTTGGTCTTTGGTTCCACTCTTTCATGCTTTCTAACTCCAGTTTGTTGGCTAAAAAACTATTTTCGACATCATACGGTTTTGGAAAATTGACAGGAATAATGAATGCTGCATTTGTGTTTTTAATAGTACTTATGCGTTCATATTCATCTCCACCACCCAATATAATGTATTGAACTCCAAATTGATCACCAACAGCGTCTGCTCGAAGCGCATTTACTCTACTTCCAGCTGCCATAATTTGAACTAAATCCGAATTGTTGTTAAACGCATCTATAGATCGATCTATCGTCGTTCTATTTTCTTTTTTGTACCAATCGGCATCTTGGTACAATTGGCGCAATAGTGCCATTGCTCCCATGATTGAAGTTGGATAGGATTGTTGGGATTTTACACTTTTCGAGAACGAAATATATTGTGCTGAGCGACCAGATAGGATTCTTTTGGCATCTGAGCCATTTATATCCAGAGCTATCAGTGCTCCATTACCTCGGACAATTCCATCTTCTATGTGGGTATTAACCACTCCAAAACCCTGTTCCAGCATCGATTTGGCGGTTTTTTTATCAAACTTGAAAGCAGTGAGTGCATTTTGTTCTGGACGAATGTGATCATTCCAATAAAAACCTTCTCTAGAGGGTCCATATTGTGGACTATTGCCACTGCTTTCACGTTTAGGTTTGTCCACACCAAAAGTTGAATACAAATCAATAAATGAAGGATATATGCTATTGCCTTTTATATCAATGACCTCTGTGTTTTCCGGAATTTCAATATCCGCTCCGCTTTTGACGACTATGCCGTCTTTTATTAAAAGTGTGCCATTTTCAATTACACTGTTGGGTGTAATAAAAATTTTAGCATTACTGATAGCAGTGTAATTTGAAGCTTTTGTTTTTACACCATCATTTTTTGGGAAATAATCTTGAGTATGTGCAACAAATGAACAAAAGAGCCCAAAAAGTAGGAATTTGATTTTTTTCATATTCTTAAATTTAGTATGGCTAAATATATGAATAAACTATCTAAAAAAATCATAAATCTTTATTGTTATTAATGATTATGCTGCGCTTCATAATGCCCCACAATTAGACCTACAACATAGCTATAACTCTTAATGCCTTTATCTTGGGCGTTTGCTTTTAAAAAGTTATTGTAAATCGATTTAAATAAAGGTTCTAGAGGGTTTTTATATCGGGCCCAGTGCATACTTCGGTTTTCAAAATCAGTTAAAATTCCCGGATTTACCTCCTCTTTTATTTCTTCGAACACTTTTTTATTTCTATTGGACAATTCAATCAGGCAATAGCGCAATGCAAAAGAATACGCAGCATACTGAATCTGTAGATCGCTGTGTTGGTAGGTCGCTAAAAAAGCTATAAAATTAGCTTCACTCTCTGCAGCATAACCCAATTGATGGGCTTGTTCGTGGGCAAGTGTTAACGGAAAGGAATTAGTTGGTGCTTTATAATTTACTTGTGCTTCGTTGGTGAAGGGGTTCAAATAACCACTAAACCCCATATAAGCAAGAGGCGTGCTTAGTAAAGATAATTTTTGACTTGGGTTTTTGTACTTTAAATAAGGATATATTTTAGCGCTGTTTTGATAGCCCTCAACAGATTTTTTTTTCAATACATCAAAATCGTTTGGAATTATGACGATTGCACTGCTATCTTTCACTAATTTTAAATGAACTTTGTTTGTAAATACTGTAATTTTTTTTGTTGTTTGAATCAGTTGTTCAGTAGTGTAAATTGGATTGATATTTTGTTTTTTATGAAGGGGTAAACGGTAATAGTTTAACCCCCAAAACAAATGAAATACAAAATACAAAATGGATGCAGTTGAAAGTAAATCGACAATAGTTTTTCTTGGATTTTTCAGTACTTTTTTCCCATGCGTAAAAAACCACCAAAGGCCATACCCAAGCGCAGCAACATAAAGTAAATCTCCGGTAGAAAATGGCACCCAACCATACACCAAACGCAAGGCATTAGAAATCTTAGGATACACTATGTTGCTGTAATTTTCCTCTACCCAATAGGGGTAACTCGACAAAATTTTGATGAAGAGTATTTGAGGCACAATACTAAAAGCAATAAATAGTTTTAAAGTTTTCGGCATAGTTCAAAAATAGAAAATTATATTTAGGTTTAAGGCGATATTTGTACCTTTGTTCTTCAAAATTGTTAGCTATGAGTAAAGAAGTCAGCCAATTGAAACCCGAAGAAATTTGGTCTAATTTTGCCGATTTAAACGCTGTTCCTCGTCCATCCAAAAAGGAAGAGCGTGTGATTGCTTTTATGAAAGATTTTGGCGCAAAACTAAACCTCGAAACTATTGAAGACGAAGTGGGCAATGTCATCATCAGAAAACCAGCAACACCAGGAATGGAGCACCGAAAAGCAGTGGTGTTGCAATCTCATTTGGATATGGTACACCAAAAAAACGCCGATACCGATTTTGATTTTCTAAATCAAGGCATTCAGATGTATGTGGATGGCGATTGGGTAAAAGCCAAAGGCACAACACTTGGAGCAGATAATGGTTTGGGAGTAGCCACCATAATGGCGGTATTGCAAAGTACTGACATACCTCACCCAGCGCTAGAGGCATTATTTACTATAGATGAAGAAACAGGAATGACTGGAGCTATCGGACTCCAGCCCGGACTGTTGAAAGGGGATATTCTTTTGAATCTAGACACTGAAGAGGATGATGAAATTGGTGTAGGTTGTGCTGGAGGAATCGATGTGACTGCAACGCGTTCTTATAGCGAAGAGCCAACGCCTCAAACCGCACTCGCTTTTGATCTTTCTGTTAAAGGACTCCAAGGCGGACACTCTGGTATGGATATCCACAAAGGGTTTGGAAATGCCAACAAACTCATGAGCCGCTTGTTGTACGATGGATTTGATCGTTATGGACTCCGTATTTCAAAAATTGATGGTGGAAGTTTACGTAATGCTATTCCAAGAGAAAGTAGGGCTATAGTGGTGGTTGATGCGCTGCATAAAGATGCTTTTGAACAAGCAACAGAACATTTGATAGCAGTTATTGAAAAAGAATTTGAAGCCCTTGAACCAGAACTCAATATTGCATTAAATCCAACGGATTTGCCAGAAACAGTGATGGATCTAAGTGTACAGCAACCCTTGGTAAAAGCCCTTCGTGTTGCACATAATGGGGTGTACCGTATGAGCCCTCATATTGAGGATTTAGTAGAAACGTCCAACAATGTAGCGCGTGTGCTTATAGAAAATGGACAAATTCATGTGGGCTGCCTTACACGATCTTCCGTAGATAGTTCCAAAATGGATTTGGCACAGACTCTTAAAGCAACCTTTGAATTGGCTGGATGCACCGTAGAATTTTCTGGAGATTATCCAGGTTGGACGCCCAATATGAAGGCCTCAATTTTAAACGTACTCACAGATTTATATGTGCAATTAAACGGCGCTGAACCTCATGTCGCTGCTTGCCATGCAGGGTTAGAGTGTGGTATTTTAGGGACGCATTATCCCAATATGGAAATGATTAGTTTTGGCCCTAATATCAGAGGGGCACACTCTCCAGACGAACGTGCACAAATTTCTTCTGTACAGAAATTCTGGGTGTTTCTTAAGGCGATTTTAGCAGCTATACCAGAAAAGCTATAAAAAACCCCGCATTAGCGGGGGGTCTTAATGATTTAACTTGTTGAGTTATTCAGTACCAAGTTCCACAATAAAAATCAAATCTGAATTTGGTTTTATAGGGCCACGGCCATTTTCACCATAAGCAAGGTGAGAGGGCAGGTAAAAGAATGATTTTTGTCCTCTAGTCATGGCCAATACACCTTCTTTAAAACCAGGAATCATTTGTGCATCGGCACTAAATTTCATTGGCATTTGGTTGTATAACCCTCGTTGTTCTTTTTGTGGGTCGTATGTGCCACACTTTACATCAACATCTTTTACGTTGGTGCTAAAGAGTTTTCCATCGGTAAAATATCCTTCATAATAGAGTTTTACAACAGAACCCAATGCCGGTTTTTCGCCATTGCCTTCTGTAATCGTGTAGGTGAGGAGACCAGAATCTGTAGCTGTAGCTTTGCTTTTGTAGTCTTCCAAAACAGGAAGAATCGAAGCTGCAGCAGCTTCCATTTTTTCTTCAGCGATTTTCTTTTGACGTTCGGCCTCCTTTTTGGCTTCTTCTATTTTTTTGAGACGTTTTTCTTCAAGAAGGGGTAATTCTTTTTCCCAAGTTTTTGCGGCATCAAATCCTTTAGCACTCAATCCTTGGCGAATAATGTTGATTGATAAAATTTCAACATCTTCAAGAGGTTTATTGCTTCCTTGGGCGACTGCTACATTCGAAATCGAATCTTGTACTTCCATTCCCTTTACAACTTGCCCAAAAACTGCGTGTCGGTTATCGAGGTGAGGTGTAGGCACTTCTGTAATAAAAAACTGACTACCATTGGTTGATGGACCAGAGTTGGCCATAGACAATACACCTGGTTTATCATGTTTTAACGTTTCATCAAATTCATCCCCAAATTTATAACCTGGATCACCCATACCAGTAGCAGTTGGATCACCGCCCTGAATCATAAATTGATCGATGACTCTGTGAAATATAGTACCATTGTAATATGGTTTACCTTTTAATGAATCTGCTAGTTGTGGATGTGTTCCTTCTGCAAGTCCTACAAAATTCGCTACAGTAAGTGGGGCTTTTTTGTAAAATAATTGAATAACCATAGTATCTTTTGTGGTGGCAAATTCTGCAAATACACCATCACCTAGTTCTGGGTATTTGTTTTGACAAGAGGAGCTGCTTAGTAATAATAGAATACCAAATAGGGTAGTTATAGATTTAGTGATTTTCATGATTTTTTTGTTTAGTGTGTTGTTATTAATTTTTAATTATATCGCGTACAATAACCTCACATATTAGTGGAGTGTTTGCATCTATTTTGTTATCATCTCCGTAGTAGCCATACGCCATTTGAGATGGAAAAATAAAAGTAATTTTTTCGCCTTTTCTCATTAATTTTATCCCCTCTCTAAGCCCAGAAAACAATTCTTCTTGATCTACAAAATATGTTTTTAAGTTGGTTTCATTCATAGAATAAATCCATTCACCAAATAAATTTTTGATACTGTAGTTGTAAATGACCTGATCACCAAACCTCGGAGTATATAGTTCTTTATCGTTTTTGAAGTTATATTTATACCAAAACCCATAATCTGAGGCAATAAAGTTATTGTCTTTATCTACAAGTTGCTTAATTAGCTTGTATTCTTTTTCGTTTCGGGTTTTGTTGATTTGAATGGAAGTATCAATAAAACTTCCTGAATTTTGTTGAACTGGCAGTCGAGCATTTGAGGGCTTACAGCCTAGAAACAAAATAATTACGGTAAGTAAACGAAAAACAGACACTATTTTAATTTTGATGCTAATGTTTTTACTAATTTTTTAAATTCTTCAACTGTCTTTTCTAAAGAAAGCATGCTTTTTCCACCAGCTGCATTTTTATGTCCACCACCACTGAAATGTTCACGAGCCAATAGATTGACATCAAAATCTCCTTTGGAACGCAAGGATATTTTAATGATTCCTTCTTCTTTATTTTCAATAAAAATTGCCGCTAATTTCACACCTTTTATGGATAAACCGTAGTTAACCAACCCTTCAGTATCTCCTTTTTGTTGACCAATTTTATCGAGTTCTTTTTGCGATAATGTTATGTAGGCTGTATGCGATGGTGCAATAACATTGAGGTTATTAAGAGCAGTTCCCAACAATTTTATGCGTTCATAACGATTAGCGTCATACACTTTACTGTGAATTTCGGAGTGTTCAACTCCAATCTCAATTAGATGTGCCACTATGCGATGTGTTGTGCTTGTTGTTTTTGGAAAACGAAACGATGCTGTATCCGTCATAATACCAGTATAAAGTGCACTCCCGATTGCTTTATTAATCAAATCTATATCTCCTAGTTGATCGATAAAATTATAAACCATTTCAGCAGTTGAACACATATTCACATCAGAATAGGTGTAAGCTGCATAATTATCTGGTTGTTGGTGATGATCGATCATAATTTTCAAAGCAGTATTTTCAGTCAACACCTTTTGCATTGGTCCACTGCGTTGTAAAGCATTAAAATCAAGGGTGAATACGAGATCTGCAACATCTAATTTTTTTTGAGCTTTTTTTGTATTTTTTTCAAATTGAATCACTGATGATGTACCTGGTATCCATTTTAAAAAATTGGGATAGTCATTGGGTACTATAACATTCGCAACGTGTCCTTTTTGTATGAGATAATGATAAAGGCCCAAAGATGAACCAATAGCATCACCATCTGGGTTAACATGGCAAACAACCACTATGTTTTTTGGCGATTGTAATAAGGACTTTACATCGTTAAAAGTTAAACTTTTCATAAGAAACAAAGATACAACTTTTTATAAATAGCTCTGCAGTTTGTTTTCATTTCAAAATCATTACTTTTGCACGAATTAAATTTTAAATATGGCAAACAATAGAACCTTTACGATGCTTAAGCCTGATTCAGTTGAGAAAGGAAACATCGGCCCAATTTTAGAAAAAATAACCTCTTCCGGATTTCGTATTGTAGCGATGAAATTAACACAATTGACTACAGCCGATGCTGAGGCTTTTTATGACATTCATAAAGAACGTCCGTTTTTTGGAGATTTAGTAACGTATATGACTCGAGGTCCCATCGTAGCTGCTATCTTGGAAAAGGATAATGCTGTTGAAGACTTTAGAGCACTAATTGGCGCAACAAATCCAGTAGAGGCTGCTGAGGGGACCATCCGCAATATGTTCGCTGATTCTATTAGCGAAAATGCTGTCCATGGAAGTGATAGTGATGAGAATGCCGCTATTGAAGGTACTTTTCACTTTTCAGGACGCGAGATGTTTTAAAACTTTTCTCGAATTCAATATTAAACCCACACCATAGGTGTGGTTTTTTTGTTATCTTAAAATAATTTTTTTAATAACTTCTTTACCCAATTCTTCGTTGATCATAGCGATGATTTTGTCTTTACCATAGGCCAATTCTTCGCGTAAGACAGATGAGCTTAAAGCTACATACAAAGTACCTTTATGTAGTTTGATGCTGTTGGTGTAGTTGTTTACACCATTGCCCATAAGTTCGCGCCAAGCATTGGCTACGTTTACACTGTCCAGTCCTTTCTCTAATTTGTTATTTTCAACAAATGAAGCCAACACTTCGTTTATTTTTTGATGGTCGTTGTGGCGTTTACTCATTCCTATAAGTTTAGAGGTTCGTAAGGTTTATAGGTGTATACAAAACCCTCGGTATTGGCTAATACGAGTGCTGTGGTACTTGCCGAAATAATTTCCTCACTATATGAAGTTGCGTTATCCTTATACACCAAAAACAAGCTATTGTGTTCTGTTTTAATTTCAAAATTAAGCACATCATCAGAGGTTTCAAAAGTTCCTTGAAAATTTGGTTTTAGCTTTTTACGAAAACCCGAACGATCTGAATTGATTTTAAAATAATCAATTCCTGTACTGATTTTGAATGCCTTAATTTTTGCCCCGTTCTTATGGACTTGATCAATTTCCCAATAGCCCTCCACAAAATTGAGGTATTGTGCTGGGTCCTTCTTACAACTCATGATCATCAATAAAGAAAAGCAGATTAAGTTTTTCATAACTCGAAAATTTCAAAAGATTGATGGACATTTTTCACGGCCTTTTCGGTGCGCTCAGCATGGGTGTCAGAGATGAAAAGCTGCCCAAAACTATCGTCATTGACCATGCCAATGATACGCTCTACACGTTGTTCGTCCAATTTATCAAAAATATCATCCAAAAGCAAAATGGGAGTATTTCCGCTTTGCGATTTTATAAAGTCAAATTGTGCCAGTTTCAGCGCAATTAAAAATGATTTTTGTTGCCCTTGACTTCCAAATTTCTTGATTGGGTATTCCCCAATATTTAACTCAACATCATCTTTGTGAATGCCTACACTAGTGTATTGTAGTACACGGTCTTTATTGGTCTGTGATTTTAGTAATGCTTCAAGTGACTGATTATTTAATTGGCTTTTATATTCCAAGCTTACAATTTCATTTTGATTACTAATTGCCTTGTATTGTTTTAGGAAAACTGGAATAAAAGCCTCGATAAATGCCTTTCTTTTTTGATGGATTTTAGCCCCCAAATCGGATAGTTGTTCATTGTACACTTCTAATGCATTAATATCAAAAGTATTTTGGTTTGAAAAATACTTTAATAAGGCATTGCGTTGACCTAAAATTTTGTTGTATTGAATCAAATGCTCAAGATAAATTTTGTCGCTTTGCGAAATTACCCCATCAATAAATTTCCGTCTCATATCGCTACCTTCAGTAATTAAATCACGGTCTGCTGGAGATATAATGACAAGAGGTAAAAACCCTATGTGATCACTAAAGCGTTCGTATACTTTAGCATTGCGTTTTATGATTTTTTTGTGCCCTTTTTTGAGCGAAACAATTATTTTTTCTTCACGATCTTCTTTAGAGTAATTACCGTCTACAACAAAAAACTCTTCTCCGTGCTTTATGTTTTGAGAGGCGATGGGGTTGAAGTAGCTCTTCCCAAACGATAAATGATATATGGCGTCCAAAATATTGGTTTTACCAATCCCGTTAGGTCCAACAAAGCAATTTACCTTTTTGTTAAATTCAAATGATCTGCTGTCAAAATTTTTATAATTTACTAAATTTAGTGACTTTAGAATCATTTGGATTTAAATTGGTTCAAAATTATATTTTTGATAGGAACTAGACTATTAATGGTGCAAAATATTGAAAAATAACAAATAAATTATCATTAATTTAAGAATAAAATTATATTTTTGCCCCTCATATTTTAGAACATTATGGCTACATATAAAAAACGCGGCGGGAAGCCAAAAACAAAAGCAGAAAAACAAAAGTCAATCGAGGAAGGTTCAACAACTGCAGAGGTCTTCAAATCATTGGATGAAAATGCTTCCAAAACT
The DNA here is from genome assembly GCA_027593245.1 of Bacteroidota bacterium. Lineage (GTDB taxonomy): Bacteria > Bacteroidota > Bacteroidia > Flavobacteriales > Flavobacteriaceae > UBA3537. The sequence continues at coordinate 19,053 of JAQCJC010000007.1, forward strand.
GAGCAATGGGTTGCCTCAAATCAAAAATATATTTTTGCTATTGTTGGTATTGTAGCGGTTTTAGTTTTAGGTTTTTTGGGGTATGACAAATACATACAACAACCCAATGAACGCTTGGCTATGAACGATATGTATTCTGCGCAAAAGTATTTCAATGAGGCGGTCAATGGTACAGAACAAGATTCATTGTTTTCTCTTTCTTTGAATGGTGCTGATGGGAAATACGGTATGCTTGATATTGTGGACACATACAGCGGAACAAAAGCTGGGAATTTAGCTAATTATTATGTTGGGATGGCTTATCTAAATATGAAGGACTACGTTAATGCAATAGAGTATTTAAATGCTTTCGAGTCCACTGATGATGTTTTGGGACCAATCGCCAAAGGGGGTATCGGAGATGCATTTGTTCAACTCGAACAACTTGACGAGGCTTATGATTATTATGTTCAAGCTGCAAATGACAGAACGAATAATTACACCACACCAATGTACTTGTATAAAGCAGGTGTAATCGGTTTAAAATTAGGTAAAAACTCAAAGGCTTTGAGCTTTTTTAATACTATAAAATCAGATTTTCCCAATAGTACAGAAGCTAAAGATATTGATGTTTTTATAGGAAAAGCACAAGCAGCGCGTAACTAAAAAACGCATGGCAACGGTAAATATAAATCTTTCTAATTACGATAAATCAGCACTTCCAGATGCATCTAGTTTCAAACTGGGCATTGTTGTTTCTGAGTGGAATGCTGAGGTTACCAATGGGCTTCTTCAGGGTGCTTTAAAAACATTATTAGATTGTGGTGTTTTGGATCATAATATTTCTGTTCACAAAGTCCCTGGTAGTTTTGAACTTGTTTTTGGTGCAAAAAAACTGCAAACTTCGGGAGTTGATGCTGTAATTACCATAGGCTGTGTAATTCAAGGAGAAACAAAACACTTTGATTACGTTTGTGCAGGGGTAACACAAGGGATTAAGGATTTAAATATAAACCATTCAATTCCGGTAATTTTCTGTGTTTTGACTGACAATAATCTTCAGCAATCATTAGATCGATCTGGAGGAAAGTACGGAAACAAAGGCATTGAAGCCGCAATAACCGCTCTAAAAATGATTGATTTTAATAGATCTATATAATTTGGTTTAAATTTTAGACTCCTCTTTTTTATGCTGTAATTTTTAAGTATTTTTGATTTCATCGAACTTACATTTTTTATGGTAAAATTCAGATCAAGAACTCAGTGTAAAAAAACCTACTCGGTATCATGGTTAGTGGTAGTTCTTATTGTAATTTTAATTGGAATGTTTGTTTTGGATTTGAAATATATTTAGATATGGGATTATTTAAACTCAGAAAAAATAAAAAATTCAATTACGAGCCGCGTTACTATAAAGGGGATTCAAGTCCGTTTGAAATGAAACACAAGTTCGATGACCAGCGAGTGACCGTTCAAAAAACGAACTTAAAAGGTACATTAAAAAATGCGCTTAATGATGCTAGGCACACAGATCGTGCGACCAGCAGACGAATAGGGTTTATTATTATGGTTCTTGTTTTAGTCGCTTTGTGGATCATTGATTTTGACCTTTCATTATTTTTTAGCTAATGGCAGACATCATAAACCTTTTACCAGATCACGTAGCCAATCAGATTGCTGCTGGAGAAGTTGTTCAACGGCCTTCTTCAGTCGTAAAGGAATTACTGGAAAACGCTATCGATGCTGGATCCACAACTATTAAGTTATTCATCAAAAATGCTGGAAAAACTCGAATTCAAGTGATTGACGATGGTAAGGGGATGAGTGATACTGATGCACGATTGAGTTTCGAGCGTCATGCAACCTCTAAAATTAATTCTGCGGAAGATTTATTTTCCTTAAACACTAAAGGGTTTCGTGGAGAGGCTTTGGCCAGCATTGCCGCTATTGCACATGTAGAGCTCAAAACTAAACAGGAAAATGACGAGTTAGGAACCGCTATTACCATAGAAGGGAGTTTAGTAAAAAAACAAGAGACCACTGCTACTTCAAAAGGAACATCTATAGCTGTCAAAAATTTGTTTTTTAATATACCTGCCCGGCGAAATTTCCTCAAATCTGATGCTGTAGAATTGCGCCATATAATCGATGAATTTCATCGTGTAGTTTTAGCACATCCCCAAATAAATTTTTCAATGTACCACAACGACAATAACTTATTTGACTTGCGTTCCGAAAATTTTAGACAACGTATTGTACATACCTTTGGAAAAAAAACAAATGAGAAGTTAGTACCCGTCGATGAGGATACGGAGTTGTTAAAAATAAGTGGTTTTGTCGGAAAACCTGAGTTTGCGAAAAAATCAAGGGGAGAACAATTTTTCTTTGTAAATCAGCGCTTCATCAAAAGCCCTTATTTGAATCACGCTATTCAAGCTGCTTTTGAAGGTTTAATAGCTCCAAATAAATATCCAAGCTATTTTTTGAATTTGAGAGTTGACCCGAAGTCTATTGATATTAATATTCACCCTACTAAAACAGAAATTAAATTTGATGATGAACCCACTATTTATGCTTTGTTACGTGCTGCCGTAAAGCACAGTTTAGGGCAATTTAGTGTTGCACCTATCCTTGATTTTAAGCGGGATGCGGCTCTGGATACTCCGTACCATCAACAAAGCGATAACGTATCAAGCCCAAGAGTTGAGGTTGATCCATATTTTAATCCATTTTCTAGTTCTAAACCTAATAAAAGTACACCAAATACGCCTGCATGGGAAAGTCTTTACACGGGCATAAAATCGGCAGCAAACAATACTAATGATTTTAGCGAAGTGCAATTTGAGTCTGATGAGTTTCAATCTTCAATTTTTGATGAAGATGAAAGCAAAAAGGTCCAAAACACCTTTCAATTACAACATAAATACATTATCAGTACCATTAAATCTGGCATGGTTGTTATCGACCAAAACAGAGCTCACCAACGAATTTTATATGAAGATTTTTTAAAACAAATTACCGTAAAAGATACGGTTCGGCAGCAGCTGATGTTTCCGCTAAGTTTTGAATTTTCAACTAAAGATTTCGATGTATTTCAAAATTTAAAGGAGCAATTGGAGCATTCTGGTTTTGTATTTGATGAACTGAGTAATAAACAAGTCACAATTTCTGCTATACCCGCAGCATTAAAGGAAAGTGATGTTGCAAAAGTATTTACCCAGCTTATTGATGATGTGCATAATGAAGTTCCTGATTTTAATTTCAGTTCTAGTGATTTATTGGCTAAAACATTTGCTAAAAGTCTTGCAATCAAAAACGGAAAAAAGTTAAATGTGACTGAGCAGGAGTTTATTGTTAACTCATTATTTGCTTGTAAAGAACCGACGCTCTCTTTGAACAATAAGGCTATTTTTAAGACCATAAAAATTACAGAAATAGAATCTAAATTTAATTAATATGCTTAGAATTACTCCTACAGTCAAACACCTAGTAATCTTGAATGTTATTATATTTCTAGGTACATACTTTATGGGTAATGAAGACTTGTTTTTCCGTCTATTAGCTCTTTTTTATCCTTTGAGCAGCTACTTTGAGCCCTGGCAAATTATTTCGCATATGTTTATGCACGGGAGTTTTCAGCATTTGTTATTCAATATGTTTGCGCTCTGGATGTTTGGAACTGCTGTCGAGCATTATTTTGGTCAAAAAAAGTTTATTGTATTTTACATCAGTTGTGGCTTAGGCGCTGTAGCACTTACTTTTTTAGTTTATTATATTCAGATTTATCCTTTAATAACCGAATTAGAAGGGCGTGGATTTACTTTCGAATTTATAAAAGAAACTACTCGTTTAAACATTTTGCAAAACAATATATTTAAAGGTGAGATTTTAGTTCAAAAAATGCAGGTTATTCTTGATAATTTTGGCTACAGCTTGAGTCAAATAGATCAAAACACCTTTGGTCGTATATTTGATTTAAATGTAAAAAGCAATTCATCCATGGTAGGTGCTTCTGGTGCAATAATGGGTATTTTAGTGGCTTTTGGTATGATGAATCCCAATGCTGAACTGATGATGATTTTTCTGCCTATTCCGATAAAAGCAAAATATTTTATCCCTGGAATTATTGCTTTGGATTTGTTTTCTGCCGTCTCTGGAGTTTCAATTTTTAGTCCAAGCAATACGGCTTATATAGCCCATATTGGTGGTGCGCTTACTGGATTCTTACTTATGTACTTTTGGAAAAAAAATCAATTTGATAAATACCGCTGGAATTAAATGAGTAGCCTGAAACAAGATATAAAGACAAAGTTTTTGCACTTACACGTTTTAGAAAAAATAATTGTATTAAATACAAGTCTGTTTTTTTTAGGAATAATCCTGAATTTATTGGGATTCAATCTTTTAGACTGGTTTTCGTTACCATACAGGTTTTCAGAAGTTCTTTCACATCCATGGAGCATAATTACATATGGGTTTTTGCACCATAGCCTTGGGCACCTCTTTTTTAATATGTTAGTCTTGTATTTTATAGCGCAATCTTTTGCTAATTTATTTAAACCTCGTCTTTCATTTAAAATTTACATTTTGGGCGTAATCTTTGGTGGTTTAGCATTTGTATTCGTTTCCATGCTCTTCCCAGATTTATTGCGCATCAATGGCCCTTTGGTTGGTGCATCAGCAGGAGTTCGTGCTTGTATTTTATTCCTTTGTGTGTATTGGCCAAATAAACCCATAGGATTTTTCTCTTTTAGGTTTCCTTTGAAGTATTTGGGAATAGCTATGGTCCTATTAGATTTGCCAGGATTGATGTCGGTGAATTCTGGTGGAATAGTGGCTCATATTGGGGGTTATCTTTCGGGCTTTTTGTATGCAAAACAATTTAAAATCGGAAAGGACTTAGGTTCTTTTCTTGATGTTGTTTTAGATTATTTCAAATCAGTAAATAAGTTAAAAACTGTTCACAAATCTAAGTCATCTACCATGGGCGGAAAACAAAAAAAAGAGTTTAATACATTCCCACAGCAAAAACAAATAGATTTGATATTAGATAAAATTAGTAAAAGTGGATATGATAGTTTAACACAAGCGGAAAAAGATTTTTTATTTCGTGCAGGAAAAAAGTAATTATTTTGAAACGTTTAAACTTTTTTGATAAAATTTTATTTCTTCTAAACACTTTAGTTTCTACACTATTACTCCTTTCTTATTTTCTACCTTTTTTACCACCTAAAACATTTTCGCATTTGGCCGTTTTGAGTCTTACCGTACCTTTTTTAATTCTCATTAATATTTTATTTTGTGTCTATTGGTTAGTTAAAATTAGGCGGCAATTTTTATTATCAGCACTAGTTTTAGGACTTGGATACAACCATTTATTGTCATTATATAATTTTTCGGGTAGTGAAACATCGGCTAAAGAAGAAGGCCTAACCCTCATGAGTTACAATGTTCGTTTACTGAATTTTTACAATTGGATCAACGATGAAGCTATTCCAGAAAAAATACAAGCTTTTATTGAAAAACAATCACCAGATATATTAACAGTTCAAGAATACAACAGTAGTGAAGCTCTACCATTGGATTACCCACATGTATTCAGCTCAGCTTCAAAAACTAAATCTGAATTAGTTATTTTTTCAAAATATCCTTTTTTGGATAAGGGCATTATAAAGTTCTCAAATTCTGCGAATTCGGCAATATACGCTGATATTCTGATTAACTCTGATACACTCAGAATTTATAATATTCATCTGCAATCATCGGGGGTAAATCCAAATGTAAAAAGATTAGATTCAAAAACATCTGACCGGCTTTTTAGACGCCTCAGCAAAACATTTAAAGCCCAACAAGACCAGGCCGAGTTGGTTTCTAATCACCTGCACAACTCTCCTTATAAAACTATTTTAAGTGGTGATTTTAACAATACTGCTCATTCTTATGTATACCGTCTTTTGAAATCAAATTTAAACGACGCTTTTGAAGTAGCTGGTAGTGGATTTGGTCCTACATTTGCATTTCAATATTTTCCTTTGCGCATCGATTTTATTTTAGTCGATGAAGGGTTAAAGGTTTCAAGTTTCAAAAATCACAAGGTAAAGTATTCCGATCATTTTCCAATTTCGACATTAGTACAAAACAATTAGCCCTAAATTGCCGGATGATTTTTGATATAAAGAAGTGTTTCTGGTCCTAAATTAAATAATAAATCTAAGATGCTTAGGTTTTGTAAATAACCATATTTGTTTTCAAATACTTGGATGTAAGCTTCGGTTTTAATCGAATTATTATTTTTTGTTTCAATTAAAAATCTATAGTCTTTCCCATCGTATTTTTTTTTAAAAGTCTCTGAAATACTATAATTGAATTTAAAATCTAAACACTCATTAATTCGACTGATGCATTCAAGGTTAAAGGACGTCAATTCGTCACTTTTTTTACTAAAAAGAGTTTTTAAATCATCCTCATAAAATTCAAAAAAGGGTGAAGTTCGATATGCACTTTCTATAGATTTCCAATGTATACTTTTCCAATTTGTACTGTTGTCTATACGGATATCTCTCGTTTGCTGTCTATTTAACTGTGAGTAATGCACAGGAATGTGTAGTCCTAATTGACCATTTGCACCATAGATGTAGCCCCGGTTTCTTAGAGTTTGTTTTTGATAATTATCATGCATCTCAAAAACGATATTTTTGTTTTGTGCAAAAATGATATAATTTGCAATACTTGGAATATAAGAAGGGTAAATTAAACTCATCAATGCTATTAGGCCGCTGTGTTTTTATATTTCTTCCATTTTTTGTAGCCGTAGTTGATGAGTATGAGTATAACAAAAGGAATTAGGTAAGATCTTCTTGGGCCATCGGCATGCACCGTAGTAAAGACACGATCCCATCTTATTTTATTAAGTCCTTTGCCATGCGTATTCCAGCTCATCCAAATAAATACTGGCTTACCCACCACATGATTTTCTGGAACAAATCCCCAGCGACGTGCATCAAGTGAACCATTTCTGTTGTCCCCCATCATCCAGTAGTAATTTTGATTAAATGTATATGATTTAGCTTCTTTTCCATTTATGTATACCGCATTTCCTTTAGCGTAAATAGAGTTTCCTTCGTATTCTGAGATGAGGCGTTTGTATAAAGGCAAATTGGACGTGTTTACTTCAATAGTCGCTCCTTTTTTAGGAATGTAAATTGGCCCAAATTGATCCATATTCCAATTAAATTCTGGGTCATGTGGGAACATGTCTCTATCGATTTCTTCTTTAGCTCTGATTTTTCTTTCTATACTAGCCACACTTGGGTGCTTTTTTAATAATTCTATAGATTCCTTTGTTGCTGCTGAAACTTCAAAATGAGTACTGTTGTTAACAAAACCATCAGTTATATCGTAATATGTTTTTAAGCGGTTATAGATAGATCTACTAAAGCGTTTTCCTTCCTTAATTTTGCCTTTGTATGAAAACTGCAAGCGCGCACGACCAGGAAGCTCATTCTTTATTCCGTTTATGTAAACATAGCCATCAATAATTTGAAGTGTATCTCCAGAAATACCAACGCAGCGCTTAACTAGATTGGTTTTTTTATCTATGGGTTTGTAATAATTTCGATCAGGTGTAAAGACGTTCATATCCAAAAGTGTGTCAGCGGGCTGATTGAATACTACAATTTCATTGCGTTTTATTTTTTCCCACCCTGGAATTCGCAGATAGGGGAGTTGTAACATATTTTTCCAGGACGTGTTTTTTTCCTCCATTTTGTCACTAAACAAATAAGATTTTTTTCCAGTAAAAGGAATTGTATCGTGTACCATCGGAAAACTGACAGTTGTCATTGGAATTCTCGGCCCGTAATGCATTTTACTCACTATAAGAAAATCACCAACTAAAAGCGATTTCTCTAGAGATGATGATGGTATTACAAAAGGTTGTAAAAAATAGATATGAACTGTGCTTGCTACTACAATAGCAAAAAGAACAGAATTGACAAACTGGCCAGCAGTTGATTTTGGTTCAGGCTCTCTATTTTTTATGTGTTTTAGGTCTAAGAAATAATTTAGATAGTAGTTGTAAAAACCTAGGGAGAGTACAGCTAATATAGTGTCTTTTGTAGTATTTTTGCCGAAGCTTCTTGCTGTTTCAACCCAAATCACAGGGAACATCACACAATTGATCACTGGTAAGAAAATAAAGAATATCCAGTACCATGGTCTGTTTAATATTTTGAAAAGGACGAGCGCATTGAAAACTGGTACAAAGGCCTCCCAGGCTTTTCGTCCAGCTTTTTGGTATAACTTCCATGTTCCGAGCCCATGTATTAGTTGCAGAATCAAAATAAAATTAAACCACTGTACTGATGTCATATTCTTTTAGTTTTAATATATGTTGTAAGTTGTTAAAATTTGTTACAAACTTACTTAATATTTAACACGTCTTTCATTGTAAATATCCCTTTTTTACCTACTAGCCATTCGGCTGCTACAACTGCACCCAATCCAAAACCATTTCTATTATGTGCTGTATGAATAATTTCTATTGAATCGATTTCAGAGCCATAATTGATTTTGTGGGTGCCTGGAACATTTTCTATACGTTTGGCTTCAATTTCAATTTTATTCGGCTCATTTTTAGGGCTTAATGTCCATCCTTTGTAATTAGATACATCTGCGATACCTTCAGCCAAGGTAATGGCTGTTCCAGATGGAGCATCCTGTTTTTGAGTGTGATGTGTTTCTTCAATTTGCACATTATAATCTTCGAAAGGTGTTATTATTTTAGCTAAAACTTTGTTGAGTTCAAAAAATAAATTTACACCTAAACTAAAATTAGAAGCGTATATAAATGCACCATTTGTTTTTTTACATAGGTTTCTTATTTCTTCAAACTGATCTAGCCAACCTGTTGTTCCGGAAATAACAGGAACCTTGTTGTTCAAGGCCATACTGATGTTCCCTACTGCGGCAGTGGGCACACTAAAGTCTATAGCAACGTCAGCTTGACTTAGATCATATGACTTGTCATTTTTGTCAATTTTCAATACCACATCGTGTCCTCTGTCAATTGCAATTTGTTCAATCACTTTTCCCATTTTACCATAGCCTAATAGTGCAATTTTCATAACTTAAAATTTAATATTTAAGGATAGACCTATTTGAGTTGTATAATTTGGATTATTGAAATCTATAAAAGGTTTTAGGGCTAAATTTTCATCTAAATTATATTGCAGTAAGTGTGCATCAACATTGGCTTCAATAATATTTAATACATAAAGGCCAACAGTTACCAACATGGAGAGTTCTTTATTTCTTTTAAGCGTGCGTTGTGCTCTTATAAGTGCTTCGTCCGACAAAAAAGGTGTATCTCCGGGGCCATAAAATTCATCATCTGTAAATCCTGCTAAGCGCCGTTTATACGCATTTCGGTATTGTTTGTATAATTTGTTGTTGTCTAAATAGAAATACAATCCAGTTCCTATTGCTCCATATACAATAGGGATTTTCCAATATTTTTTATTGTAAGCTTGCCCAAGACCAGGTAAAACAGCTGAGTAAAATGCCGCTTTAGCAGGCCGAAGTGGGTCTAATGCTCTAGATGTGTTTTTTTTGTTTTGTTTGGCGGTTTCATCTAGTTCGTCCTTGTTGCTCTGCGCTAGAGTTGCCAGACAAATAAAAAGGCAAAATAATGTAGCAGTAAATCTATTGATCACCCTTCAAAAGTTTTAAAATACGCTTATAATCTTCTTTGGAATGAAAAGGAATGCTTATGGTACCATTATCCTTTTTCCCCATTTTTATAGTAATTTTTTTACCAAAGAAATCAGAAATTACAGCGATGCCATTTTTGACAAAGCTTGGAGTATTTGGAGCGTTTTTATTTGGAGATGATTTGGGATTGTTTAGACTTTTAACCAGATCTTCTGTAGCTCGAACAGACAATTTTTTGGCAATAATTTGTTCGTAAATAGAAAGTTGGTCTGTTGATTTTAATACGTTTATTATGGCACGACCATGCCCCATACTTATAAAGCCATCCCGCATTCCTGTTTGAATAATAGGATCGATTTTTAGCAATCGAAGGTAGTTGGCTATCGTTGATCGTTTTTTTCCAACTCTTTGGCTCATCTGATCTTGAGTTAGCTTTACTTCCTCCATTAATCGTTGATAGCTCATAGCAATTTCGATAGGGTCAAGATCTTGTCTTTGGATATTTTCTACCAATGCCATTTCCAAAGCCTCTTGGTCATTTGCTAGACGAATGTATGCAGGAATACTTGTTTTGCCTAATATTTTTGAAGCTCTAAAACGACGCTCGCCTGAAAGTAGTTGGAATTTGTTTTCATTTATTTTACGAACAGTAATCGGTTGAATAACACCTAATTCTTGAATAGATGCTGCAAGTTCTTTTAGCTGCTCGTCATTAAATTTTGAACGCGGTTGGAAAGGGTTGACTTCAATTGAATTTAGTTCAATTTCCATGATGGAGCCCATAGCAGTTTTAGCTGTCTTTTTGTCAACTTTTGAAAAATCATTTGTAGATTCGTTCAATAGTGCAGAAAGTCCGCGTCCCAGAGCTTGTTTTTTAATCGCCTTTGCCATTAGCTAAAGTTTTACTGATGATTTCCTTGGCCAAACTTAAGTAATTTGAAGCACCTTTACTATTAACATCGTAATTAATTATACTTTCTCCAAAGCTTGGAGCTTCGCTCAGCCGCACATTTCGCTGGATAATAGTTTTGAACACCATATCATGAAAGTGATTTTGAACTTCTTCAACTACTTGGTTTGATAATCTTAGCCTCGAATCATACATAGTAAGTAAAAGGCCTTCGATGTCTAAATTAGCATTGTGGATTCTTTGTACACTTTTTATGGTGTTGAGTAGTTTTCCTAAACCTTCTAAAGCAAAGTACTCACATTGAATGGGTATAATAATTGAATCTGCTGCTGTCAGTGCGTTTAAGGTTAGCAATCCCAAAGATGGAGCACAATCGATTAGAATAAAATCGTATTGATATTTTACAGGGTTGAGTGCGCTCTGGAGCATATATTCGCGTTTCTCAACTTGAACCAGTTCTATTTCTGAGGCAACAAGATCTATGTGGGCTGGTATGATGTCAACATTAGCTGCTGTAGTTTTTTGTATGACCTCTTTTGCGGTACAATCGTGTTCTAATAATTGATAAGTCCCTTTTTCAACAGTTTCAACATTTATACCAAGTCCTGAGCTAGCATTGGCCTGAGGATCGGCATCGATAAGTAAAACTTTTTTGTCAAGAACACCTAAGCAAGCTGCTAAGTTGACCGTGGTTGTAGTTTTTCCTACGCCGCCTTTTTGATTTGCAATTGCTATGATTTTACCCATGGAGTTTAGACCTTTTGTACCTTCAAAAATACAATTATTTACGTGGAATTAAAATCAATATTTATAAGGTTTTCAACAATTTTTATATTTGTATTTTACCCACGTCTGAAGCGTCTTAGTTCTATCGACTGAACTCGATTATTGATGAAAGTTAAGTATAGAAAATTCTTTCTAAAAACCGTAGCTCTTTCCGAAACGCGGTACATCCAGATATTTGAGTGTATGTCGTTGTAAACTAGTCCAAGACGTTTTATAACCTCTTCCTTGGTCAAATTTTTAAGTTTATTAAAGTTTTTCTTTTTTACGTCAAAAGGTTCAAAGTGTTTTAAATGGTTCTTACGTATTGATGTTTCAACAACATTAGTTTCTTTGTTGTCGTTCATGATTTGCTGGATTGTTTTTCCGAGTGTTTTTGTTGTGTTTTTCATCTTATTTCGGTTTGTTATTATTTCACGGGATAGATTTAGGTAGTCTTCAGAGCCAATACTTTCAATTTTATAGTCAAAAATGTTGGTTCCGAAGCTTGGAGCTTCACTCAAACTTACGTTTCTTTTGATGACAGTTTTGAAAACTAAATCATCAAAATACGCTTTGAGTTCGTTTATAATGTGTTGATTGTGTTTTAAGCGTTTATCGTACATGGTAATCAAAAAGCCTTCTATATCGAGCTCTTTATTAAAATTTACTTTTATTTCTTTGATGGTTTTTAATAGTTTGTTTAGCCCCTCCATCGCTAAATATTCGCATTGGATAGGAATTAAAATAGAATCTGCAGCAATAAATGAGTTAACCGATATGTACCCAAGTGAAGGGGAACAGTCTATTATTAGGTAATCGTATTTATCTTTTATTTTATCAAGCGCTTTTTTTAGCTCAAAGACATTTTTGCTGATATTATTGATTTCCAAATCCGCCAAGTTCACTGAACTGGGGATTAGGTCTAGGTTTGGGCTATGCGTTTGCATGATTTGTTGTAGTGCACTGCTGTTTTCGTCAAAAAGATGGACCAAGGATTTTTCACAAGGAATTTTGGTTCCCAATCCTAAACTTGTATTATCTTGTGGATCAGCGTCAATCAAGAGGACTTTATGGTTGAGAATACCTAAGGCAGAGGTCAAGTTAATAGCCGTGGTGGTTTTGCCTACACCACCTTTCTGGTTTGCAATTGCAATTGTTTTTGATTTCAGCATAATCGATTTGGGGATCAACTTGTACTTTAAAACCTTAAAACGAAGAAATTGGTAGGTAAAGGCTTGTAAATATAGCTAATTAATCAATATTTCCAAAACAGCTATTGCAGCATCACTTATTTTTGTTCCAGGGCCAAATATTGCAACTGCGCCTGAATCGAAAAGTACTTGATAATCTTGTTTGGGAATAACACCACCAACAATCACCATAATATCTTCACGGTTCATTTTTCTTAAATGATTTATTACTTTAGGGACCAGTGTCTTATGTCCTCCTGCTAATGTGGATATACCCAATATATGCACATCATTTTCTACTGCTTGTTTTGCTGCTTCTTCTGCCGTTTGGAACAAAGGACCTATATCTACATCGAAACCAAGATCTGCATAGCCAGTAGCAACAACTTTAGCGCCTCTGTCGTGTCCGTCTTGCCCCATTTTAGCGATCATGATGCGCGGTCTCCTGCCTTCATTGTCTGCAAACTGATCAGCTAATAGCTTAGCTTTTTCAAAAGACTCATCATTTTTTAATTCTTTTTTATACACCCCTGAAATAGATTTAATTTTTGCTTGATACCGCCCAAATACTCTTTCAAGCGCTGTGCTTATTTCGCCCAAAGTTGCTCGAACTCTTGCAGCTTCCACTGCTAAAGCTAATAAATTTTCTCCTTTATCCCTCGCTGCAGAACTAAGTTTATTCAGCCATAGATCTACTTCCTCTTGATTTCGTTTAGCTTTAATCTGTTTTAAACGATTAATTTGCTGCTTTCTTACCAATTCATTGTCGACTTCCAATATATGTAAGGGGTCCTCGTTTTCTAGTTTAAACTTATTGACCCCCACAATTATATTTTGCCCAGAGTCAATATGGGCTTGTTTTTTGGCGGCTTCTTCTTCAATTTTTAATTTTGGTATTCCAGCTTCAATAGCTTTAGTCATTCCACCTTGTTGTTCAATATTTTGGATTATCTCCCAAGCTTTTTCAATGATTTGATGTGTCAATAACTCTACGTAATAACTACCAGCCCAAGGATCAACAGTTTTGATGATGTGGGTCTCTTTTTGAAGGTACAATTGAGTGTTTCTCGCGATTCGTGCAGAAAAGTCTGTAGGTAATGCAATAGCTTCATCTAGTGCATTGGTATGTAAGCTTTGAGTACCGCCAAACACTGCCGAAGTAGCTTCTATACATGTTCTTGCAACATTGTTAAAGGGGTCTTGTTCTGTAAGACTCCAGCCACTTGTTTGACAATGGGTTCTCAAAGCCATTGACTTAGGGTTTTGAGGATTAAATTGTTTGACAATCTTAGCCCATAATACCCGAGCGGCACGCATTTTAGCAATTTCCATAAAATGATCCATTCCAATACCCCAAAAAAACGATAAACGCGGAGCTAATTTATCAATATCCAATCCGATTTCGAGCCCTTTTTTCAAATATTCTAAACCATTAGCAAGCGTATATGCCAGTTCAATTTCTGACGGCGCACCTGCTTCCTGCATATGGTAACCAGAGATACTGATACTGTTGAATTTTGGCATGTTTTTGCTGCAATATTCAAAAATCTCACCAATAATATGCATTGAAGAAGCAGGAGGGTATATATAGGTATTACGTACCATAAATTCCTTGAGAATATCATTTTGTATTGTGCCACTAAGCTCATCTAGATTTACGCCTTGTTCTTGTGCTGCTACAATGTAAAATGCCATGATGGGTAAAACTGCACCATTCATTGTCATTGATACGCTCATTTTGTTCAATGGAATTTGATCAAAAAGAATTTTCATGTCTTCAACGGTGTCAATTGCCACTCCAGCTTTTCCAACATCTCCAATCACTCGTTCATGATCACTATCATAGCCTCTATGCGTAGGCAGATCAAAGGCCACAGACAGACCTTTCTGGCCTGCTGCAAGGTTTTTTTTATAGAAGTTGTTGGAGTCCTCAGCTGTAGAAAACCCAGCATATTGACGTATGGTCCATGGTCGTCTTACATACATTGTGGAATAGGGCCCTCTCAAGAACGGCGGACTTCCTGCGCCAAAACCCAAATGTTTTGTGTGATCTAAATCTTCCTTTGAATAAATATTTGTATTGGCTCTGTTACTGTTCTTGACATTCAGATTGGAGGAGAGTTTTATATGTTGTATGTTTTTTCTACTCATTACCCAAACGCTTTTTTTCTATGGATTCTGCAATTCTTTTACCAATGATTGGCTCAATCAATGTTTTGCGCGGTTGATGTTTAACAAAGGGATAAAGTTCAAGTTGTTCTTTTATTTTTTCATTGGTGTTTTGTTGGATATGTATGCCTACCAGCTCTTGATTATTGTTGTCAAAACTATCTTGCTCTTTTTTAGCGTATTCCTTTATTTTTTTTTGTATTGTCCCATCAATTAATTGCTTCAGAAACCCGCCTTGTTTTTCTATGTCTTTAAAGAGTGCTAAGGCCTTTTCTGCGAACTGATTAGTAAGGTCTTCAATGTAATATGCACCCATCGTTGGGTTGGTTACAGCACTAAATTTACTCTCGTGCTTTAAAATCAGTAGTTGATTTCTGGAGATGCGTCTGCCAAATTCGTTGTCTTTGTGGTAAAGTACATCATAGGGTAAATTAATGATGGTATCACTACTACCCAATGCCGCGCTCATGATTTCGGTCATTGTACGCAGCATATTTACATTGTATTCATAAATTGTTTTGTTGCGTTTGCTCGGTTCAGCGATAATATGACATCTTGTGCTCAAATCATAGTCTTTTATTAAGCTATTCCATAACCATCTCAAGGCTTGAAGCTTCGCAATTTCAAAGAAATAATTTCCACCAACAGCAACTTTAAATACTACTTCTTCAGGCATAACATTTTTAAATTCAAGAAGGTACTCATGTGCATGTGCAAGGCCATATGCGAGTTGTTGTACTATAGCTGCACCCGCATTTTGATACTGTGCTATATCAACAGAAAATACAGATTTCACTCCTTCAGTCGCACTGCATAATCCTAGTGTGTCACTGAAGTCTTTAAACTTATTTTTATACCAATTTCCGCTTTTACATAAGTGTCCGATAGAGTCGCTTATAAGAAAAATAGTTGAATGAGATTTAAATATTTTAGTGTCAATTTCTGTTAAAAAGTCTGCAGCAGAAAAATTTAATTCTAGATAGATTCTTACTGCAGAATCAACGATGCCATTGAGGAGCTCATCAATGCAAATAGATGCTTTTGGAAGTATAAAATAAATACTTTCAGTTCCTTTACTCAAGCACTCTAGGGCTTTTTTATTTGCTGATTTTACGTTTTGAACATAGATGTATTCTCCAATTTTCCATTCGTCTGATTGATGTGGTATTGGTAGGGTTTGTTCGCTTGAATCTGCATGGTAAAATGGCTTGACATCTATGCCTTCTAGTGAATTCCAAACGAGATTGGTATTGAAATCCGCGCCGTCAAGCTCATATTGAATACGCTGTTTCCATGCTTTTGAAGATTGGCTGTCAAACTCGTCAAATTTCATTCAGATTGTTTTAAGGAGTCTCTAGCAATAATATAAATATCTTCATTTTCCTTTTTCATATTGTAATTTTCACGGGCATATTTTTCAATACCTTCAGGAGTTTGAAGCTTTTTTATTTCCTTGGTGTCGGATTTAATTTCACGCTCATAGAATTCTTTTTTGGTATTTAAACCCTCAATTTCTTTGTTTAATTCTCTATGAATTAGCCACGAATTAGCATCAAAAAAAAGCATCCAGACAATGAAAATAACAGTAACTACTAAAAATATATTTCGGAAGGGTTTAAGCGTATTCTTAAGGAATTTCAAAGTTGATTTCATTTGGATAATGCTTTTATTTTATCAATGAGCTCAGAGAGGTTTAGTGGAGTATTTTGGTGATTTTCTAAAGTTATATCAGCATGCACTTTCATGGGTTCAATAAACTTTTTATGCATGGGCTTTAGGGTATTTAGGTATCGACTTAGAACTTCTTCTGGTGTTCTTCCACGTTCAGAAATATCTCTAATTACTCGCCTTTCCATACGCACATCAGTGTCTGCATCTATATAAATTTTCAGATCAAATAAACTTCTAAGTTTTGGGTAATTCAATATCAGAATTCCTTCAATAATCAATATTTTTTTTGGCACAACAGTTACAGTCTCTTTTGTTCGATTATGTGTTTCAAAAGAATAAACGGGTTGTTCTATGTTTTCCCCATTTTTGAGTGAGTTTACATGTTGATAAAGCAATGTGAAATCTATTGCATCAGGATGGTCAAAATTAAGGGCACAACGTTCCTCGAAAGTAAGTTGAGTGGTGTCTTTGTAATAGGAGTCTTGAGATATCACCTGAATTTCGCTTGAGGGAAACTCAGATACAATTTGTGATACAATGGTAGTTTTACCACTTCCAGTTCCGCCATAAACTCCAATAGTAATCATATTAATGTTATTCGCTGTTTGAACAAAGTTAAGATTTTTTGCTTCATCACAATTAATAAGTTTGTAAATTCTGTTGATAACTTAAGGTTTTATTTATGGATAAAACAGCTATTTTTGTACTCTAAATTTTGAACCATGTCTGAAACTATAGAATCTCTAAAATGTTTAATTATTGGCTCTGGACCTGCGGGTTATACAGCTGCCATTTACGCCGCTCGAGCCAATATGAATCCGGTATTGTATCAAGGGACTCAGCCAGGAGGACAATTAACCACAACAAACGACGTTGAAAATTTTCCAGGTTACCCTGAGGGGGTTACAGGCCCTGAAATGATGCTTGAACTGAAGGCTCAAGCCGAACGTTTTGGCTCTGACGTGCGTGATGGTTGGATCACAAAAGTTGATTTTTCTGGAGAGATTCACAAAGTCTGGGTTAATGATACTAAAGAGATCCATTGTGAAACAGTTGTTATATCAACAGGTGCCTCTGCAAAATATTTAGGCCTTGAGTCTGAGCAGAAATACTTAAAGCTTGGTGGTGGGGTTTCGGCCTGTGCTGTTTGTGATGGGTTCTTTTACCGAAACCAAGAAGTTGTTATTGTTGGTGCAGGTGATTCTGCTTGTGAAGAGGCTCATTATTTATCCAAGTTATGTTCAAAAGTTACAATGTTGGTTCGTCGCGATGTATTTAGAGCTTCAAAAATTATGGCTAACCGGGTGATCAACACAGAGAATATAGATATAATGTTCAATACTGAAACTGTAGAAGTCATTGGCGATGGTCAATTGGTAACAGGGGTAAAAGTACGTAACAATAAAACCGGATCAGAAACGGATATTGATGCAACTGGTTTTTTTGTAGCTATTGGACATAAGCCAAATACAGATATTTTTAAAGATTTCTTAAAACTTGATGAAACAGGATACATTATAAATGAGCCTGGCACTTCAAAAACAAATATTCCTGGCGTTTTTGTAAGCGGCGATGCTGCTGATCATGTATACAGACAGGCGGTTACAGCTGCCGGAACAGGCTGTATGGCTGCTTTAGATGCAGAGCGTTATTTGGCCGCCAAAGAGGGGTAATTAAAATAATTGTACTCTAACGCAAAACGGCTCCAATTTCACTTTCAAACTTTTTAAGAAGTTTACTCATGAGCTTGTCAATTTGTTTATCTGTAAGCGTTTTAGAGTCATCTTTGAGCGTAAAACTTACTGCATAGCTTTTCTTTCCTTCGGGGAGATTCTTTCCTTTATAAACATCAAACAAGTTTATATCTGTAAGAACTTTGTTATCCGTTTTTTTTGCAATTTGATAAATCGTATCAAAAGTAATGTCCTCGTTGATGAGTAAAGCAAAATCGCGACGCACTTCTGGGAATTTAGAAATAGGTTTAAACTTCACTTTGTTTGATTTAATACAACTAAAAACCAAATCCCAATTGAAATCTGCAAAAAGTACTTGCTGTTCAATTCCGAAGGCTTTACATATACTTTGCTTTATAATCCCAAACTCAACGGCATTAGTTTTGCCAATTGCCAATGCTAAACTTTCTTCAAACACATCGCTTTTTGTCGGATTTGTTTTCAAATTTGTGACGCCTATTTTTTCAAAAATTGAGGATATTATTCCCTTAAGGTAAAAGAAATCAATACTTGAAGGTGAAGTGGTCCAGCTTTCTGTAGTTTTGCTTCCAGTCGTAAAAACGCCCAAATGTTTAAACTCCTCGCGTCTGTCACCAAATTGATGATATGTTTTAGCGAATTCAAACATCTTGAGGTTTGCCTGTTGACGGTTCAAATTAAACGCTAAGGCTTCAAGTCCTGAAAACAACACAGATCTACGCAGTAAGGATAAATCATTGCTCAGCGGGTTTAAAATCTTTACATAGTTATCCTCAGCCAGTTCGGAACTTAATCCAGTATGTTTTTCAGCAGTAAGAGAATTAGTCATGATTTCATAAAATCCAAGACTAACTAAATGATCTGCAATTTTGTTTTCTACAAGATGTTGTTCTTTTTTTGTAGAGTTTGAAATGGAAGCATTTAGTTTATTTGTAAATTCAATAGTATTGTAACCATAAACACGTAGGATTTCCTCGATTACATCAATTTCCCTTTGCACATCATTTCTATATTTGGGATGCGCCTAAAGTAATACAGCTTCTGTTACGCTGTTAACTTTTATTTCTAAGGAAGTTAAAATCTGTTTAATGGTCTCCTTAGGGATTTCCTGACCAATGATGTTGGTGATGTTTTTATAACTTAAAAGTACTTGAGTATCTTCAATTTTACTGGGGTATTCATCCCATATATCACTAGAAATTTCACCGCCAGCAATTTCAGTAATCAGAAGTGCAGCATGCTTTAGCGCATATTTTGTAATGTTTGGATCTATGCCGCGTTCAAATCGAAATGAGGCATCTGTGCTTAATCCATGTCTTTTAGCAGTTTTTCGAATACTTACAGGATCAAAGTATGCAGATTCTAGAAAAATGTTTGTTGTTGTCGCACTAATACAAGAGTTTATACCACCAAAGACTCCGGCAATACACATGGGTTGTTTTGAATTACAAATCACTAAATCATCTTGGTGTAGTTTGCGTTCTACATTATCCAATGTAGTAAATTTTTCATTTTTGTGTGCCGTTCGGACTATCAATTTTTTGTCAGTAATTTTATCCGCATCAAAAGCGTGTAACGGCTGTCCTAAGCCATGTAATACAAAGTTAGTGATGTCTACAATGTTATTGATTGGCACTAAACCAATGACTTTTAGCTTATTTTGAAGCCAAGTAGGGGAGTTGTCTACTTTCACTCCAGTAATTGTCACGCCACAGTAGCGAGGAGCTTTAATTTTATCTTTCACATCAATATCTATTTTAAGTGTACGGCTATTGACGTGAAATCCAGAAACTGATGGGCTCATTAGTTCTGGATTAAGGCCATTTTGAATAAGGCCAGCGCGTAAATCTCTTGCTGTTCCAAAATGACTCATTGCATCGGCTCTGTTGGGAGTTAATCCAATTTCAAAAACAATGTCGTCTTCTACTTCAAAATAATCTGACAATGCTGTTCCTGCTTTTAAATCATTGTCTAACACGAGTATACCTTCATGGCCTGTCCCGAGCCCAAGTTCATCCTCTGCACAGAGCATTCCATGACTTTCTTCTCCTCTGATTTTCCCTTTTTTGATTTTCCATGGCTCACCTTCAGCAGTGTACAAAGTTGCACCTATTGTAGCAACAGCAACTTTTTGTCCTTTAGTTACATTTGGAGCGCCACAAACAATTTTAAGAGGTTCATTGTTACCAACGTTTACGCTAGTTAGTTTTAATCGATCTGCATTGGGGTGTTGCATGCAATCCAATACTTCTCCAACAACAATCCCCTCTAAGCCTCCTTTTACCGATTGAAACACTTCAGTACCCTCTACTTCGAGACCTAAATCGGTGAGTAATTCTGATGTTTTTTCCGGTGACCAGTCTGTATTGACATACTGCTTGATCCAATTGTAAGAAATTTTCATACGCTTATTTTATTCATTGCAAAGATAAATCAATCGAATTAGCTTTCAAATAAAAAGCCCATCCAAAAGGCGGGCTTTTTTTGTGGTTTTAATGGATATATTATTGTCCTGAAAGTTGTTTCATTTCTTTTTCAATCATATCGTAAAATTGATCAATTTTTGGCATAACAACCACGCGAGTGCGTCTGTTTTTTGCTCTATTTTCAGCTGTTTCATTATCCACTAATGGAACAAAGCTACTTCTTCCAGCGGCGATAAGTTGAGCTGAGCTAACGCCTAGTTTTTCAAGTTCACGAATTATTGAAGTTGAACGTTTAACACTCAAATCCCAGTTGTCTAATAGTACCCCATCGCTGAACGTTCTGCTGTCGGTGTGTCCCTCAATCATCGCTTCAAAATCAGGTTTATAGGAAATAACTTTAGCAACTTTACCTAAAACTGTTTTTGCTTTTTCGGTGACAACATAGCTACCGCTTTTAAATAAGAGCTTATCAGAAATAGAAATAAAGACAACGCCTTTCTCGACATTAATCTCAATATCTGGATCATCTATACCAACTGATTTTTTCAGGCTAGAGATAATTGCTAATGTTACGCTATCTTTTTTGCTTACAGCATCTTGTAAACGACTAATTTTTAGATCTCTTTCTTTGAGGCTTTCAAGAGTTTTTTCAAGATTCTCAGCTCCTTTAGTGGTCAATACAGTCATGTCTTTTGTGCTGCTAAAAAGCGCATCATTTGTTTTCCTAAGATCCTTTAGTTGCTCTCTTAGTGCAGATAAACTAGCATCAGCTGCTGCTTTGTCAGAAAGACAAACATTTAGCTTAAGAGCGGTAGTGTTGAGTAAATCTTTAGTTTGTTTTAACTCTTCTTGTGCTGCCAAAAGTTCTTTATTAGGTCCACAGGAGGATAAAATCAGGAGGGACATTAGTCCTAGAGTACATAGCTTTTTCATCTTGAAATAAATTAAAAGTTCTTTACAAATTTAAAAAAAATAACGTTCTAAATTATATAGAATTTAAATTAATTAACGATTTGTATGGCTTTGAAATATTTTTCGTTTTCTGATAAAATAACGCCAAACAATTGAGGAATGGCTATCATATGAGCTGCGTTGTTGCTTATTTCTAAATTTTAGAAGTTCTGGAATTGAAGTGTAGAAACTTCCATGGGCCTTAATTATGGCTAGTGTGTGTGTAATTTTTCCAGAAAGTAAAAAAGAAACACCAGCAAAACCATCTAATATCAAACGCAATAAAATAGTTGAAAATAGGGAGCGATGTGAATTTTTTGTTAGGGCGAAAAGACTGTTTCTAAAGTTGTAAAATGTTTTCTTCGGATTGTTTTTGGATAAACTAGCGCCCCCTAAATGATAAACCGTTGAACATCCTATGTATTTTACGTTTTGTTTTAAGTTATGTGCACGCCAACACAAATCTATCTCTTCCATGTGGGCGAAAAAGGTCTCATCAAATCCGTCAAGATCTACAAAAATATTTTTTCGGATAAAAAAACAAGCGCCTGAAGCCCAAAATATAGAACATTCGTCGTTGTATTGTCCATGATCAGCTTCAATGTTATCAAAAATCCGACCGCGACAATAAGGATATCCAAGTTGGTCAATAAATCCACCGGCTGCTCCAGCGTATTCAAATAGATCTGGATTTTTTTGATCTAGTATCTTCGGTTGTGCAATAGCAATAGTCCTATCTTTTTTGAAAGATTTTATGATTGGTTTAAGCCAATTTTCACTTACCCTAACATCTGAGTTTAGGAAACACAATAATTCAGCATCAATTTGTTGTACAGCTCTATTGTAACCACCAGCGTAGCCATAATTCTTGCTTAGCTCAATGGCATTGACGTTGGGAAAGTTCTGTTGAAGAAATTTAACGGAGTCGTCTTTTGAGGCATTGTCAACTACATATATATCGTGGCCTTTGCTGAATTCAACCACCGAGGGTAAAAACTCGTTTAAAAGTTTTTTTCCATTCCAATTCAGTATGACAATCGCTAATTTCAAATACGTTTGTGTTGTTGTGAATATTCAGGAAGAGATTCTAAAAAACGATATGTTTTGGATGGTTTATGCATCGTACAATAATAATGATTTACCCCATTAGTTATCATGATGTAGGTAGTGTTCAAGCTAATATTGTATTGCGCAATTTGATCAAAGGCCTCTTGATTGATTTCAATATTAGGCGCTTTGCATTCAACAACGCAGTGCACGCTGCCGTCAGTATTGTAAACAACAATATCGTAACGCTTTTTTTGCCCGTGAACAAGTAATTGTTTTTCAATGCTTACAAGCGAAATGGGGTACTTTTTTTCTTTTAGAATAAAGTGCAAACAATGTTGGCGAACCCATTCTTCAGGTTGAAGCGCTACAAATTTTTTACGCACTTCATCAAAGATTTGCATATTATTTTCGCTATTTTTGAACCTAAATTTGTAAGATGGAAAATTTAGTTTTTTCACAATACAAATTTGCTAAATTTTTTCTAAATGCATACCGTTCAATCAATTTTAAATGAAATAAAAGCCGGGGATATTCGTCCGCTGTATTTTTTAATGGGTGAAGAAGCATTTTTTATTGATCAAATTTCATCATTTATTGAAACTTCTGTATTAGATGAAACGCAGCGTGGTTTTGATCAAACGGTACTCTATGGTAAAGATACTTCAATAGACGCTATTGTTTCTAGTGCAAAGCGTT
Source organism: Bacteroidota bacterium (assembly GCA_027593245.1). Lineage (GTDB taxonomy): Bacteria > Bacteroidota > Bacteroidia > Flavobacteriales > Flavobacteriaceae > UBA3537. The sequence continues at coordinate 42,283 of JAQCJC010000007.1, forward strand.
TTCCTATGCTGGCAGCGCGTCAAGTGATTGTTGTTAAAGAGGCTCAAAATTTGAGTAGAACCATAGAGGATTTATTACCTTATGTTAAAAACCCTCAACAGACAACTACTTTGGTCATTTGCTACAAGTATAAATCGCTTGATAAAAGAAAAGCTTTGTACAAGACATTATCTAAAGCACATTTTGTTTTTGAAAGTAAAAAAATATATGACAGTAAAATTCCTTCTTGGATAAGTGGAGAATTGCAGAAAATGAATCTTAAGATTACGCCAAAGGCCAGCTATTTGTTAAGTGAGTTTCTAGGAAATGATTTAGCTAAAATTTCAAATGAATTATCCAAGCTTCAGTTGGTTATGGGCGATAATGATTTAATTACGCCAGAGCTTATTCAAATCAATATTGGAATTTCTAAAGACTTTAATAATTTTGAATTGCAAAAAGCCATAGCGCAAATCGACCAAAAGAAAGCCTACCAAATTGTACGCTATTTTTCAGAAAATCCAAATCAACACCCTATGGTCCTTACGGTAGCTACTTTATATAGCTTTTTTTCAAAATTAATGATTCTTCACACAGTAAATGACCGCAATCCCAAAGTGCTTTCTAGGGCTATTGGAGTGAACCCTTATTTTTTAAATGATTACACAGCTGCTGCTAAAAACTTCCCCATGCGCCGCATCAGTAGCGTTTTTCAGACCTTACGCACCATAGATGTCAAAAGTAAGGGTGTTGGTGCGAATCTAAAATCATTAGATTTGTATCAAGAACTTATTTTTCGAATTTTAAGTTAATTCTTTCTGAATTTAAAGGCTGCTCCTTTTGGCAAAGAGTGCAGCGCCCACGATACCAGCATTGTTTTTTAGTTTTGCAGATTTTAAAGGGGTTTCAATGTCAATATAGCGTTTGAAGTGATCTATTTTTTTACTCACACCACCTCCTATGATTATTAAATCTGGATTAAAGCTTTTTTCAATATGTGATAGGAAAAAATTCAGACATTTACCCCATTTTCTAAAATCCCAATCGTTTCGTTTTCGAGCGGCATCTGAAGCAAACAGTTCCATTATATCACCTTTTTTTCCGTAAAGCCTCCCCAATTCAAAATTTGATAGTAACTCTCCATTAAAAAATACTCCAGATCCAATACCAGCTCCAAGCGTTATGGTTATCACTAACCCTTTTTATCCTTTCCCTACGCCAAATTCCATAACTCCCATAGCGGCAGCATCGGCATCATTTACCACAAAAAAAGAGTTATTGGAGTGTTGTTCAAATAATTTATCCACTTGTGTTCCTTTCCAAGATTTATCTAAATTTCCGAAATGTATCGCTCGACCTTTCTTTATGATCGTGGGAAATGAAACCCCAACAATACTACTCCAATGAAGCTGTTGACAGATGGTTTTTATAACTTCGGAAATAGCTTCAGGTGTGGCAGGTTTTGGTGTGGGTATACGAATACGATCACTAATTAATTCTCCTTTTTTTGTGTCTACAATGGCACCTTTTATTCCAGACCCACCAATATCTATCCCTAATATATTCATTGTTTATGATTTTAAATCTTCAATCTGAAGATTGTACTCGTATTGTAAATCTTCATGAAGTTTTGATGTCTTTTTTTGAATCAATTCAATCTGACGATTAAATATATTTGTTAATGTTTTGTTCCTCAAAACAGAAGGTTTTATTTTTAGCATTTGATGACAAACATAGAGCAGTAGCTCAACTTCTGTTTCAGGGCAATTTGAATAACGAGAAAACTTTCTGACACGGCGTAAAATTTTCCGTATACTTTTTTTTATGTAAAAATAGCTGTTGGTATTGATCTCACTAAAATGATTGTCCAATTGAGTTTTAATGCTGTTTATATAACCTTCTTCATTGTCAGCTTCAAAGAGAAGGTATGTTAGTAGTTCCTTGTTTTCAAGTTTGAACCGCGCCAGACGTAAACAAAGTTGTCTTATACTTTCTTTATCCAAACCCGCTAACTCTTTTCTAATTTCTACGACACTAGCTGCTTTCATATGTGTTGTAATATTACAATTTTTAAGAAATTATCACAAAAAGATGTTGAATTTTATTTTTTTTCATTTTTTTTAAATAAAATTTAGTTAAAACCACATCAGAAACTACAACAGATATGTACTTTTGTCCTTAGTTTATGGATTCACTTACACAAATTGTTTTGGGTGCCGCCTGCGGTGAAGTAGTTTTGGGAAAAAAAATTGGCAATAAAGCCCTTTTTTTTGGTGCTCTTGGAGGTACGCTTCCAGATCTTGACGTATTTGTTGGAAGATGGCTTTATAGTAATGAAATTCAGGCTATGGCCTTCCATAGAGGGTTTATGCATTCTATTCCGTTTGCGGTTATTTCAAGTATTCTCCTAGGCTATTTTCTGTTTTGGTCTTTTGATCGCGGAAGTCGAAAAGGGCTTACCACAAGAAAAAATTGGATTAGCTTATTTTTTTGGTCGATTTTCACACATCCTATTTTGGATTGTTTTACCGCTTATGGTACACAATTATTTGCTCCTTTCTCATCTTATAGAGTAGCTTTTGATAATATTTCTGTTGCAGATCCTTTATATACTGTTCCTTTTTTATTGAGTCTTATTTTGTTGTTGTTTTTCAAACGCAATTCAAAGCCAAGGCGCTCCATATTAAACTTTGGCATAGTGGTTAGTTCGTTATATATGTTGACAACGTTTATAAATAAGACATACATCTCTACTGTATTTAAATCTTCATTAGAAAATCAAAAGATTGTATATAGTCGGTTCAGGTGCCAGCCAACGATTTTTAATAATGTACTTTGGTATGGTATTGCGGAATCTAAATCTGATTATTATGTAGCCCTTTATTCCATATTCGATGAGTCGGATTATCCAAAGAAATGGCAGCGAATTCCTAAAAATCACAACCTAATTTCTACAAATGACAAAGATATTCAAACCTTAATTTGGTTTAGTAATGGGTTTTACAGTGTAACAGAATCTGCTGAGCTAGGAGTTTTTATTTTTAAAGATTTAAGATATCCATTAATGGATGAAAACGATCCAAATTCATCTGTGTTTAGTTTTTCAATTGAAAAGGTAAATAAGCGTTGGATTGCAGCGCCATTTTACCCAGAGAATCCTGACGAAGACGACGTTTTAAAGTTTTGGAACCGTATTAAAGGAATTTAGAAACTTAAAGTATGCCTACAGATTTCATACAAGCGCTCATGGATTTGAATGTTCGCTTAATATCATTATCCAACCCAACAGAAAAGCGAATCAATCCTGGGGTTAGGCCCATTTCCTTTTGCTCATCTTCTGGAATTTCGGAAGATGTAGACGATCCTGGTGCGCTGAAGAGCGTTTTATAAAAACCAAGACTAACCGCTAAATACCCTAAATTTTTCCCTTGCATTAACTCCATCAAGGCATTGGCTTTTTCAAGTGTTCCGACGTCAATAGTTAGCATCCCGCCATACCCAAATTCTGTATTCATTTGACGTTTAAATACATTATGTGAAGGGTGTGTGTCTAGTCCAGGATATACAGTTATTACGCCTAAAGATTCAAATTGCTTTGCTAAATACATAGCGTTGGCACTGTGTTGTTTCATTCGGATGTGTAAAGTTCTTAAGTTTTTAAGAATAGATGCCGCGCGCTGACTGTCCATTGTAGCTCCGAAAAGCATTGCAGCTCCATCGTTTACATTACGTAAGTTATCGACAAGTTCCTGTGTACCACATACCACACCTCCAATTGTATCACTTGCGCCATTGATAAATTTTGTTAGGCTATGGATAATTATATCAGCACCAAGCTGTTTTGGCGAAATAGATAAAGGGGAGAAGGTGTTGTCAACAACAAGTTGAAGGTTGTGTTTTTTAGCAATTACTGAAAGGGCTTCAATATCAGCGACTTCAAGAAGCGGGTTACTTATAGATTCACAGTACAGTACTTTTGTTTGACTTGTAATCGCGGCTTCAACTGATTTAAGACTTGTGATATCAACAAAACTTGTTTTAATATTAAGCTTAGGTGTAAAGTTTTTTAGAAAAGCGTAGGTGCCTCCGTATATTGTTCGGCTCGATACGATATGATCTCCAGCCGCACAAAGCTGCATGAGTACGGCTGTGATTGCGCCCATTCCTGAAGCAGATACATTTGAAGTCTCTGTTCCTTCCATTGCGGCCAATGCTTCTCCTAAGTAAAGGTTTGACGGGGAGCTGTGTCTTGAATACAAATAACAACCGTCTGCGTTGCCTTCAAAAGTGTCAAACATGGTTTTAGCGGACAGAAAGGTGTAGGTTGAAGAATCAGAAATGGATGGATTTATCCCTCCAAATTCTCCGAAATACTGTAAGTCTTGAATGGAGTCTGCTGGTTTCATAATAATAATTTTAAGTCAAATAACTAAAAATTATGATATAAAAACAATTAATATTTATTTATATAGAAAAA
>JAQCJC010000075.1 GCA_027593245.1 Bacteroidota bacterium
GAAGACTCTAAAAAGCTGTTTAAAAGTTTGAGTATTTGTTTCGAAAATAACTCAATAGGGTGTACAAAATTATTCCCAAGAATAAATTATTATTCCCGGAAATAATTTGTGGAGGCTAGGGGAGTGAAGTCGAACTATTTTATAAGTGATTTAGCTACCTTAAAACAAACACATTAAATCGGACTGATGATCAATTTTTTTAAAATTACTTTATTATGATACTTCAAATTGAGGAAATAGATTCCTGTCGAAGTTGGCATTTGAATACGATTAACATAACCTGAAAGTTGACGAATAACCTTTCCTCGCATATCAATAAGTTCGATTTGAGTATAGTTAATATTACTTTCAAGATTTAAATACTCTGTTTTAACAGGGTTAGGAATAAATATTTCATCTTCAAGATCTAATGAAATAGATAATGAAGAATTCCATTGTTGATTTTGTTTGTCCCCCCACAAATGATCCACAAGTTCAGGATGATCTATGAAAGGGTTTCGATTTCCTTGATAGTCGTAAATAACGTTGTTTCGATTTCGCTCAAAATCATCAACTGGATCTAGCGCATGCCATTCTAGGAGTGTCGAACGCACGCCATGTCGCGGTATCTTACTTGAAGTTGATAAAAGACTTTCTGTCATTTCTAAATCCAACTCACCATTGTCGCCTTCGTAACGAACGTCCATGTAAAAAATGATGCGCGCTACATCGCCTTTGTCCTCATCTCGAGGTTCAAAAACTAGGGAAGAGGAGCTGTAGTAATTTCCAAAAGTATTTTCGCAACTACTACTCGTACAATCATCAAAATTGTAATTAGAACGAGTTGAATTGACATTAATATTACTTGCGCGCAAGTTATGGACATCGGTTCCTGCTCCGGTGACAGTTCCGAAGTCTCCTCTAGACTTTGCCCAAACATGCTCTCGGTTCCAACCAGCACCACCGGAGTACTCTTGAGCACCATTTATGGATTCACGTGTATAAACCAATAAAACGTTGTTAGCGTTATTCGGATCGGCGTCTGATTCCTTCAAAATATCCCATGTGTCTGTGGAAGAACTCGTGTAGCTGTAAGCTGTATGGTCATCAATAATGTTGTGTAGTGCCGACCTTAGTGATTGATCAGACTTGCTTTCAGCAGTACTATAATAGCCGGTAGGTATTTGACCGGAGGCATTTGTATATATACAAGCCGCCAAAAAGGTGAGAAAATAGTTGGCCCTCAATATGTATTATTTCTTTAAAAACAGTACGTCGTCAACAAAATAACCCCCGTCTAAAGTAGTGTCTGTTCCGGCCCCGACATATTTAAACGCAACATAAAGATTACCCGAATAGCTAGAAACATTAATAAGACCAACATCCTGAAATGCATACCATGAGATATCCTCACCAGGAACTAAAACATTTTGTTTTTCCCAAGTTGCAGTTGTCACGTTTGTCCCATCAAAATCGGTAGAAACAAATACTTCTAGCGTATTATTGTCCTCATCGTCTAAGTGGTGTTGGGCAAGTTTAAAATTTATATAGGCATCTGTAGCTCCTGTTAAGTCAAAAGCTGGTGTAATAAGCCAGCCGATATTTACATCGTCACCTGTTTGGTAGCCACTAAACTCAACATATCCATTACCCCTAAATAATTGCTCTGTCCACAACTCACCACCAACTTCGGCATAATTTACCCAACCAGTGTAATCAAAGTTTGAGTTGTCCACAACATTGTCAAATTGTTCGTCTAAAACAGTATCAAAATCTGAAAGTTCTAACAGCTCACAAGGCGCTCCATTTAAATCAATATCTTCTGTTGAGTTTAACATCAAAACCAAATTATCGCCATCATAAGTTTTTGTTACAACTGCTTTAATTGTACCTGTTCCAGATGGTAAAATATCTTGGTCGAAGTCGGCATAGGCACTTGTTTCTAATAAAAATGTTTTTTTAGAAAAACCATCACAAGCCTCTAAGGTGCGTTGGGTGTCGAAAGTGTCATAAGGATCTACGTAGGGGTCTCCAACATTGGAAGACGCTACATTTACATCATGAACTTGAACCATTATACCCACATGACTGTCATTGATTTGAGAAAATTTAACTGTTAAAGGTTCTATTTCACTAGTTGTAGCAGCACGCAGTATGTGTGCCTTCACAACCTCTTCTCTAACATTGGTAATGCGGTTATTGGCACGGTCTAATTCTCCAATCGTAATAACACCATCGCCGGTTCGGTATTCACCTACATACAAGCCTTTCAAATCAACATAAACTTCTCTGCCAATATTGAACATGTTATACGAGTCTGTAATGTCAATAAGCAGACGAATTGCTGCAGTTGGTGTACTTGGATCGTCTTGTATGTAAAATTCTTTGTAGAAATTTCCAGTAGCATCAGAAGAAACCACATACCCCTTGATTACAATATCTGATGTAATTTCGGTAGCTTCACCACTTACCATCAAATCTTTTGCAAAAGCTATGGATACTACATTTTTTTGTCCTGATTCAATTTCAGACATAAGTGCTGAAAGCGAAGCATTTTCTTCAAGCCCTAAAGTGTTTGGTATTTCAAAAACATCTTCTTGCTGGCAGGCGCTAACAAAAAATAATAAGGCGATAAATGGGGATATTTTAGTAATAAATTTCATGCTTTTTCTTTTAAAACCGTACATATACATTTAAGAAATAATTAGTTCCACGACCATACCAATACTTGGGGCCAAACTGTCTTTTGGGTGAAGTAAAATCCTGACGCAACTCTCTGAAATTCGCATTTCTGGATTGCTCAAAACCACCTGTTCTGAATACACTATCAAATATGTTGTTTACGCTCAAAAAGAACCCTACATAATTCCCATAGCTGATGCGCCATGACTTACCCAATACAAGGTTTGATACGAAATACGCTCCAAACTCTTCTTGCTGAAGTAATTCTCGTGCCAATTCGGGGTCGTAATCGTTGAATGGTAAGCCATCGCTATCTAACAAGAAATTTTGAGTTCTGTTAATAGGACTAGCATCTACAAAAGTGTTTCTGAAAAAGTTTGTGGTAAAACCAAACCACCAATAATTCTGTCTAAACTCAAACCCAAGGGAATAAGCTTCTTGCGGACCATTAGCGATACGAAGATTTTTCATTTTGGCAGTACCAAAGTCTAAATAACCAAAATCATCTGAAGTCAAATATACACTAGGGTCGTTGGTGTATATATGACGCCCTACTGAGGCAGCACCCTTTAGCGTTAATACGGGCAATACATTAGCTTCAAAACCAAATTCAACGCCTTGATATTCTTTGTCAATGTTTTGAGAAATCTCTTGAACAAAAGATGAGGTGTCGCCTCCAATACCTTCTGCAAAGAAAAAGGATATTTCACTAGCGTTTGATAGCGTGGTGTAGTATCCTGTTAGCCTAACAGATAAGTTAGGTGCCCTCAAAATATAGCTGAGATCATATGAATTAATTTCTTCTAATTCCAAATTGCGACCCGCCTGCTCTCCAACGATATAATGATTTTCTCGTGAATTTGCGTAAGTATTGCGCAAATGGGGTGCGCGTTGCATCCATGCAGCGTTGACATCAAATAAATGTTTTCCACTTAATTTGTAGGTAAGACCCGCCTTTCCGCTTATCGCATCAAAATTGAGTTTTTTTCCTTTACCGAACGAGTTATCTGCATATGCACCGTGTCTGTATAGTCCTTCCCTTTGATAGTTGGTTTGCTTCAAAGAAGTTGAAACATATCCATCAAAACGCTTTAGGTTAAATTGGGTTTTGGCATAGAATTCAGTTTGGTCAACGTCAAAAATATAGTTGTAGCGGAAACGATCTCCTACACCCGCCGTGGCTTCTGGATCTTCAAGATTAAAGGCATAGCCGTCAAAAGAGTCACGATTAAGGTAAGAAGTAGCTCCAAGTAAATCTTGTATTTCTGCAAAATTCTCAGACGTTAAGTTTTGGTGTGTAACATTGAATACAAGACTAACTTCATCTGTTAAGAATGTTTTTAATGAAGCGTTTACCGTAAACTGTTTATCATCTGCACGATCTTCATACAATACATATGCGGCAGGAAGACCGCTACTAGCACTGGTAAGGTTGGCATCATAGATACGGTTCCAATCAACTTGACCATTCATACGTAAGTTTTCTTGTGCCAGATAAGCGCTCGAATAATCAGGTCCATCGGTAGCTGCAAGATGATAACTGGGTAAGTTTTGATAGTATGTTGGACTTGGATTTGCACCTCCTGGATAATCAAGTCTGCTGTTTCCAAGTTCACCAAACTGATAGGCAAGGTTGGTGTTCAATGTAGTTTTAGATGAAAGTTGAAGTTCGTGGTTCAACATAATGATAGGCTCTACTAGGCGTCTTACACGTGAATTTCGCTGCTCACCATCTTGTTTACCCCAATACTCATTGTATTTGATACCCATCAGATCATACACTTCCTGAGTGTTTGGAGATGATTTGCCTCGGCGGTTTGGAGCAGCAATTACAGTTAAATTAAGACTTTGCTTATCCATCACTTTTTCAATAGAAAGCAATAGCGATTGCGCATCATAAAATGTTCCGTCAATAAAACCCGATTCACCCCAACGATTTCCAACAGAGAATGCATATGCCCAACCTTTGGTATTCAGCCCACTAGCATGGCTAAACATAGCACGATTTGTGTACGAACGATTCGATGACGAATAGGTAATACGACTTCCAACTCTATACTCAGAGGCTTTTGTACTGATGTTTGTACTTCCAATGAGTCCTCCAAAATTGTAATCTGAGGACTGCGCGCCTAAACTTAATTCCTGATTACGCATCATGTCGTTAAGACCACCCCAGTTGCTCCATTGTGGACGGCCGTTGTAAAACTTACTCATGGGTATTCCGTTCATCTGAACGGCACCAAAGTCAGTGTCTAAACCGCGAACACGAAAGAATGAAGAGCTAAATTCAAATGCTGCTGTTCTTGAAAAAACGTCTTGAGAGGATTGCAACAGACCAGAGATATTTCCAGAAGCTTGGTCATCTTCACTCAATTCATCGTCGGATAGAATGATGAGCTGTTGGTTTGATGAAATATTTTCTGAATCGCTGGCATCAATTTGAAGTGCCACCGCTAATACGTCACCAGGATTGACTACTTTGACGTAGGTTTCATAACTATCGGCAGCAAAAGTTAGAAGTGCTTTTGTGTTTAGAAGCAATTCGAATTCACCATTTGCTTTTGAAGTGGTGGAAACCCCAAGTTCTGGTGCTTGAATAAGGACACTTTCAACAGGCTTACCCTCGGCGTCAACAACTAAACCCGAAACCTTTTCTTGAGCAAGAGCAAATTGAATTGTAATGAATAAAATGAGAAAACTACGCAATCGTAAAATTTTTATTTGAGCAACTAATTTAAGTTTATTTTTGTTAAAATTTAAATAATACTGTGAGAAATATTTTAACCTTTTTTTGTGTTGCAAGCTTAGCATTTAGCGTATGTGCGCAAAACCAAAAATATGCAGTCGAAACGGTAGCATTTTACAATGTTGAAAACCTTTTTGATCATTTCAATGATCCCGACACAAAAGATGACGACCGTACTCCAACTGGACGTGACAAATGGACTGAAGAGATATTTGAAAAAAAACTCACCAATACTGCAAGGGTTATTGCCGATATTGGTACTGATATTGTAGGTAGCCCACCAGCAATTATTGGGTTATCAGAAGTAGAAAACCGCTACGTGATTGAGCGACTTATTGAACATCCGCTGCTTGCGAATTATAAGTATGGTATCGCTCACTTCGAATCGCCTGATGAAAGAGGCATTGATGTGTGTTTGTTGTATCGTAAAAGTAAGTTTACACTGCTCCGTGCAAAAAGACATTTCCTTTCGTTGTTTGATGCAGATGGAGACCGTGACTATACAAGAGACCAGCTCGTTGTTTCTGGATTGTTAGACAATGAACTTCTTTATGTTATTGTGCATCACTGGCCGTCGCGTAGTGGTGGGCAAGTTAGAAGTGAGCCCAAACGTATTGCTGCAGGAGAACTTAATCGGAAAACGGTTGATTCTATTCGAGGAATTAATCCGTCTGCTAAAATTATCAATATGGGTGATTTCAATGACGACCCTACAGATAAAAGTATCGTTGAAGCGCTTGGAGCGGTTGGAGATAAAGACAAAATAACTGCCCAAACAACGTTTTATAACCCTATGTCGTCGTTCTACAGCCGTGGAATAGGAACAAGTTGCTACCGCGACAAATGGAATGTTTTAGACCAAGTTCATGTAACCCCAAGCTTGCTCGGTGAGTCCGACACAAGTTGGTATTTTTGGAAAGCGGGTATTTTTAACCCGAGGTATCTTTACAACAAGAAAGGACGCTATAAGGGCTATCCTTTCCGAAGCTTTGCTGGTGGTAAATTTACGGGAGGTTATAGCGATCACTTCCCAGTTTATGCGTTGCTGATAAAAAAACAATAGATACAAAAAAAGCGGAACATTATTCCGCTTTTATTTTAGTAAGAATACAGTTTTTTATTGCTTTAACATTTTAAAGACCTTAGAACTTGTTTCGTTTTTAATTTCAACCATATAAAGACCTGATTTTAAAGCACTAACATCCAATGTGTTGGTTACTTCAGTCTGAATGTGTAATTTTCCTAACATATCAAATACAGATGCTTGTACAGGTGCATTGAGACCTGAGAAATTAAGCGTTGTCTCTACAGGGTTTGGATATACTTTGACAACTTGATTATCAAAATCAAAAAATGATAATGCTTGCTCTGAATGAGGATGAGAGCCTGCAAAAGCCCAAGTATCCTTAGCTAAAACAAACCACTCAGAATTTTCATCAGTTGTTCCAGCACTAGTTGACCAAACTAAATTGCCTTGAGTGACTGACATCTTTCTAACAAGTGTTCTGTCTGCAGTGGAACCTGATGTGCCAACACTCCAAGATGAGCCAGGATCAGAATTTGGATCGCCGATTATATCAATAAGATTAGAGCCATTGAAAAGTCCAATTGCATCATCACCATTATGGTGAACTGGGCTTTCATATGCTAGCTGAAATTCTGCAGCTGTAAGTGCTAAAATAGAAGCATCAGCTTGATTCGCACAAACAATTAAAGTCTCAGCTGGGTTTAACGTTCCAGAAAGAGCAAAATCTCTTTCAGCTTTCCATCCGCTTCCATTGTTTGAACCCTTTAAAGAGTAATTACTTAAATCTACTGCATTGTTTAAAGGATTATAAATTTCTACATATTTATTATTAGAAGACCCTTCTGCATATTCACTAAAAAATATATCCTGCGAAGGCACTGAGTAGACTGTACCAGAAAGACCTACAGAAGACGGATCTGCACCATCAGAGGTTATTGAAACACTAGAGCTAATATCTCCAGCTGTAAGTCCAGAAATCATTCTAACATAAATCGAAGTGCTTGCGACTGAACCATCAGTTGGAGAAAGAAATAATGGATCTTGAGTAAAATTATCTCCAGTTGTAGTGCTAAGTTCAAAATTATCTGAGGGGTCAATCGAGATATCCCCGGTTAAATCTGAACCTGAAACCGTAAATGTTTTTTCAGAGGATGGCCCTGACCCATCAATATAATTAAATCCAGAAATAGAATTTGTTGAAGTTAAAAGTGTAGGAGAAGCAGAAAATCCTTCAAAAATTCTAATATTATCAATTGCTAAATCTTCAGATCCGTAGTGCAAATTAGAATAAGTAATATTTAACACAAGAATACTTCCTGTGCCAGTAATTGATTGTTGTAACTCCATGAAAGCTTCAGTTATCGCTGCACCATCTCCGACACCATCGAAATCTGAATCAATCCTAGTCTCTGCATTTGTCCCAGAAGCAGCTTCGCTTTCAATCCAAATTAATGGAGTTGATGTACCTCCATCAATTGTATAATCTATATGTACTGAGTCATTATTGTCCCATTTGGGATCACCATAATCATCTTCAGCTACAAGAATCTTTAACCCTAAGTTTGAATATCCAGAAATATCAATTGTAAATGTAAGTGTGAGGGGGTCAGAACTTCCTCCATCACCCGGTTCATCAGTGTCTTGAGCCGCAAAGTAATGATTTCCATCCTGTCCAGTTACACCATAGTTATTAGCTATTGAATTGTTAAATGTACTTGTAAAGAAATCAAAATCTCCGTCAGAAAACTCTGTTATTGATGTAGTATAGTCATTAGCCCCATCGTCTTCAAAAGAATAACTGTATATTACTGATTGTGAATACACGGAAATACTTAGAATAAAAACAAAAAAGAAGTATATTTTTTTCATAATATTTGTATTGAAATTTTAACAAATTTAATTTTTTATTGATTACGAAATCCCTCGCAACAATTTGTTAACCTAAATTTTATGATTTACTAGAACGAAAACTTGAGTTCTAGCAACATGACAATTAATCAGCTTCCAAATTGTAAAAAAAGTAAAAATGCTCTGATACATTTTCTTGGCTTTTTATGATGTTATCCACAGCATTGCTGTGCTTCAAAGTGGAGCAGAAAGGAGTGAAATCGAACTATTTTCGAGAAGATTTGTCAAAAACGATAAATCTTTGAGCTTTATAATTGTTGGTTCAAGTCCCGCCTTCAGTACAAAACCCGCAAACTAGTCTGCGGGTTTTTTGTTTTTAAAACCTTTTCTGCTGTTTTACAGCATTTTAAACAATCGTTAAAGATTTGTCCTTCGTTTCGTTTGACTGATTTTTTTTATTTTTAACACATGAAAACTTCAATCACACTTATTGGGCTTTTTGTAAGTCCATTTTTATTTAGTCAAATTTTAACGGTTAACTCTGGTTCTTCTGTATCCATTGCTTCGGGCAGCTCTATTACCCTTGGCGGATTGGAAATTGCACCTGATGATACCTGCGTAATAAATGGCGACAATGCTGTTTCGAGAACAGCAACAGCTGTTACTGCTGGAGACAACAGTTCTGTA
>JAQCJC010000008.1 GCA_027593245.1 Bacteroidota bacterium
CTCCAGCCTTCGATGCAACCACGACTACTGATTATAGCTTTACACCTGATGCTGGGCAATGTGCCACAACTCCTGCGCCTGTTCAAGTTGTAGTGAATCCGATTGTTACTCCAGAATTTGATTCAATTGATCCTATTTGTGCTGGCGATAGTATTGCGCCGTTACCAACAACTTCCAACAACGGAATTACTGGAACATGGAACCCAGCAACCATTGACAATACAACAACTGACGTATATACCTTTACACCTGATGCTGGTGTTTGTGTAATTCCTACAACGATTGAAATTACAGTTTTACAACAAATAACTCCTACTTTTCTAATAGATGATATTTGTGTTGGTGAAAGTACTGCACCGCTTCCTATTGTTTCAGAAGAAAATATTTCGGGAAGTTGGTCTCCATCAACGGTAAATAATTTGGTAACGACAACATACATATTCACTCCAGATCCTGGACAATGTGCAAATACAGCCACTGAAACCATTAATGTCAATCCAATAAATACGCTTTCAATAGCTACAGAAAACACTTCTGCGCCGTTCGATAGCAATCAAATAATTGAAGTTACAGTAACTGGGGGGAGCGGAAACTACGAATACCAATTGGATGGTGGAATTTGGCAAAACAGCCCAGTTTTTCAAAATGTAATTGGATGTCAAGAGCACATTGTAAAAGTCAGAGACGAGGAGGGCTGTAGTAACGACCCTGAATCCGTAGTCACTATATTGTCCTATCCAAAATTTTTCACCCCAAATGGTGATGGCTATAACGATTTTTGGAACATCGAATGCCTTAAAAACCGTACTGGACTTATTTCAATTTTTGATCGTTTTGGCAAGCTCCTCAAACAATTCAAAACAACAAGCTCAGGGTGGAATGGAAGCTACAATGACGCCTTAATGCCGACAAGTGATTATTGGTTTATGGTGCGTTATTTTGATGAAAATGGGCTCGAAAAGGAATTTAGATCGCATTTTACATTAAGGCGCTAAAGCAATAAGATATTAAAAATAAGCCTTCAACTGAACTGTTCCGGAATGAATTGTACGGCTTGTTTCACTTTTTCTGCCAAAGTAACTTAGATTCAAATCTAAAAATTTAGTCAATTTTTTTTGAGCAATTAAATTCCAAGTGAAGTTCACACCTGGTTGAAGCCCCTCCATCATTTGATAAGCTACAGGGGTGTTAGCGTCTCCTTGAAAAAGATTTGAAAAATAGTTGAATTCCGCTGTTACAGATGCCTTTTGATTTTGAGTCATCACAGCAGAAAGGCCTAATTTGTGCTGCGTTAATTGTTCTTTTGCTCGAATTAAATTATCCTTAGTTTGAAATTGGTAAAAAATATCAAAACGCTTGTTATCGTCTAGTAAATAAGAAATTTTTGGATTCAATAATAACTGATCTAAATCAAAATTCTTTGAAGAATAATTTTCACTCTCAGACTTGTTGTTTTCAAGATTAGTTTGAATATTTAACAACCACTGCTGTCGGATTTTGTGGGTGAAATTTATTTGATGCGCATATCCCTTTTGTGCAATAGTCCCAAATGAGAGTACATTGTTTAGTTCTGATCCAGAAAAACTATAAGAAACAGTGAAGTGTTGTTTCCCCCTATTAAAAAATAATTGATTTCGAAAATTGGACTGCAAAGCTAATTGATTGTCTAAATCGGTTTGAAATGGGTTTAGACTTATACTTTCACCGTCGTTCCGCTGTTTACGATCGATCAAAAATGTAGTTTGATTGTGAAAATGAGCCCAAAAACTTTTAGTTTTGTTCTTAGAACCGCTCCATTGTATAGGGTCAAATATTAGGGTCTGACTCAAGCGATTTTGATGGGTTCGAATATACTGCTGATTTGGTAAAAGTACGCGTATATAAGTGGCTTGGTCCTGAAACTGAGCTACTTCAAACTCTTCCAATTCTTGAATACCATTGTTGTTGTAATCGAACCAAACATAGCTTCCTTGTCCTGGTTCAACAGCTACATAAGTAAAATCTTGCTGGGGGAGGCGGCCTGAGCTAGTTTCATAAACAGTTTGCCATTGGACTAAATTTTGTGCGAACTTTTGATCATAAGATAATCTAGAATTGAGGGTTTTTTGTTGAGCTCTTTGCTGATCCTTAGGATGCAAAATCCTATAATTCAAATAGGTCCTTAAGTTAGAGTTTTGATTTTGAACAATTTGCGCATTTAAGTAATAAGTATCAGAAGAATTTATGCGTTTGATGCTGTTATTTTGAACACTATCATTTAAACGCTTTATGTAGCCTGCTTTTACAAAAACTTTTGTTGAATCACCAACACCGACAAAAGCTTCGTAAGCAGTGAATCTCTGACTTTTCAAATCTAACATATTTGATGGAAGTTGAGTGATTTCGTTTTGCTCAGTAGAAAACTTTACTCCAGGCCAAATCATTTTTGAATCATATTTAAGTTCAGAAAGCGAACGAAAAAAGGTTGATTTAGACTGAGCTCCATACGTATTCAACAGGCTTGTGTTTGTTCTAAATTTAAAAGATTTAAATGCGAGATTAGCATCCAAAATATGGCGATTCCCATTAAACCTTTCAGAAAAATTAAGATGTTGAAATTGGTAGCTGATGTGGTTCATTTGTTCATTGCTGTAGGATGCTCCAGCGGTTACAAAAAGCTGATCTCCTAAATCTGCTATGACCTGATTGCTGGTGGGCAGCTCTAAATTCCAATCTCGATTAAATTCTGGACTATACAGCCTTTCAAGATTTCTAAAGTCTTTTTGTATATAATCAAGTTCAGAGTCCATGCGTATTTGCCATCCCTTCTTGGTTTTAAAAAGTTGTTGCTCCAAGGCATAACGTGCAGCGATGCCATCATTGTCTTCATCTGAAATTCCTGAAAACATGTTCAAGTCATTTTTACTCGCTGCTAATTCAAAATTTAAAGTTGTTTTTTCGCTGGGTTCATAAGTTCCATTGAGTACAGCAAGCTGCAATTGTACTGGCGCAACCAATTGAATAATGGGGGCATAACTTCCTTGTTTTTCACCTGAGATAGGGGGAACATAGGAATAAATATTAGAAATTGCTGCTGAATTGGATAGTATGTAATCTCCTTGTTGTGCTCCAACAAATAAAAAATTGACTTGATATAAATTGTCCTCTGGATTGTTTGAAAATACAAAAACTTCCGTACCCTCTATAATTTCTTTCTTGTATAAAATCCTATTTTCGCTAAATTCAGCAGGACTAGCGGATGGGGCAATCATAAGTGAATTGTCATCCCCAGCATTGGCAAGAATACTCACCTGATCTGAATTTAAATTTTGTTGGAGAGGCTGATTCTTTAAATCATTCTCATTATAAAAAGATAGACCAAATTTTAATTTATCGGCATGATATTCAGCACCAGCATAGCCTACAAATCGGGTATAATTACGTTCGCTGTATTGGTAATCAACAGTAATACGCATTTCTGAAGTAATAGGGTAAGTCGGGTTGAAAACAAGCTCACCCGCATTGTAATCAATTAAATAATCCTTTGTTGCGCCACGTTCTAATGGAACGCCATTGACATAAACTGTCTCACTTCCGGAAACTACTAAAACAAATAACTCATTGTTAGGTCCTTTGAGCTTATAAGGGCCCTGATTACCCTCTTGAGCATTAAACTGACTGGTCACAAACTGCCCGCGAACTAGCGCACCAGAAGCATACGCCTTAATCTTGGCTTCTTGATAACTAAAGGTAGACGAAACTGAAAGGCCTTGAACTCGCTTAGAAAATGCCCCAAAATAAGAACTATTGTTTTCTAAATCTATATCCCCTGCACGCAATACCCATTGATCAGTAAAAGCTTCAATAAAGACTTGATCAAACTCATCTAAACGCTGAGAATATCCACTTTGTTGAAGCGGTATATTTGCATCCTGAATAGAAGCTCTTAAAGTTACTTTTTCGCTTATTTTACCACTAATCTGTAAATCCAATTCACTGTTTAAAACTGAGTTTTGGTTGTTGCCAATAGTCACACCCCGCGCAATACTTCCTGAAATCGTGAGGCCATCAAATGGCACCACACTTGTCGTATTGTTTGGCGTGGATAATTGATATAAATTTTGCAATACACCAGTAGAGTTTACAATAACAGATTGATCAATTTGCTTGTAGGTTTTAGTCAAAAAGTTGGGGTAATTTAAATAAGAAACTTGTATGGAATCTGTCAGCTTGGGCAGTATATTAAATTTCAGTCGAGCTTTGTTAAAGTCAACTGTATACAATGTAGAATCTATTATTTTGCCGTTTTTATCTGCAACATTAAAGTAGGATGGGTTAATACTTAGGCTGTCTAAAATAACAACATTGCTTAGAGCAAATTTTTTAGTTTGAAATAAGCTATTTGCTTCTTGCGCCACAGCAAAAGAAGATGAAAATAGGAGTACAAAAATGAAGAACCTATGCATGTTTAGCTTAAACTAAAAAAAAAGAAAAATATTTTGTTGATACTTTTCTATAAATCTGTAAAAATTATTTAGTGTAAAAGTAAGGCTTTAATTATTTTAGCTGAAATAATCAATTCTATCTATGAAAATTGTTTCTTATAATGTCAATGGGATTAGAGCCGCGCTAAAAAAAGGCTTTTTGGAATGGCTGGTGGCAACTGCTCCTGATGTGATTTGTTTACAAGAAATAAAAGCCCAAGAAGAACAGTTAGATCTTGGGGTTTTTGAATCTGCTGGATATCCCTATAATTACTGGTTTAGTGCTCAAAAAAAAGGATATAGTGGTGTTGCTATTTTATCCAAAATAAAACCCAAAAACATAGTTTATGGCACTGGAATTGAATCCATGGATTTTGAAGGGCGTAATATTCGCGCTGATTTTTCTGATATATCTGTAATGAGCATGTACTTACCATCAGGAACTAATATTCAGCGCTTAGAACATAAATTTGAATATATGGATCTACTCCAAAATTATGTTGACAAATTAAAAAAAGAATTGCCAAATCTTGTGATATGCGGCGATTACAATATATGCCACGAAGCGATTGATATTCACGATCCCGTTCGCAATAAAAATGTATCTGGATTTTTGCCTGAAGAACGAGCATGGATGACAAATTTTTTAAAAAGTGGTTTTGTTGATGCGTTTAGAGCCTTAAACAATGCACCTCATCAGTACAGTTGGTGGAGCTACAGAGCCAATGCACGTGCCAATAACAAAGGATGGCGAATGGACTATACATTAGTTTCGACTCCTTTAAAAGAAAATATAAAAAGAGCCGTTATACTAACTGAGGCAGTCCACAGTGACCACTGCCCTGTATTATTAGAATTGAATCTATAAAATTAAAATTATGCTTAAAAACCTCATTTTTTTATCCGTATATGCACTATTAAGTACATCCTGTGTGTCCTCTAAACTATACAAAGAATTAGAAGGCAAATACAGTAATCTTAAATCAGATTATGACGAATTGTCTAGTAGTAATGACCAAGAAATTCTTCAAAAAAAAGAATTAGAACAACAACTCAGCATGCTTCAAGCATCGTTCGAGGACGTACAATCAGAACGCGATCAACTGCTACAAGAGTTGGCGGCACTTCAAAAAAAATATGATAATTTAGATGCTGCTTACACAGCTTTAGAACAAAACAGTTCAAAGTCAATAGAACAAAACGCACAAAAAAACAGAGAACTTCTTGCGCAACTTGAGGCCAAAGAACAAGCCCTTGCCGCGGAGAACGAACGCTTAATGCGCTTGGAGGCCGATATGCAAGAGCGTGCACAACGCATCGCAGAACTTGAAGCGTTAATTTCAGCTAAAGACCAAGCCATGACAGTCTTGAAAAATGCCATATCAAATGCTCTAACAGCTTTTGAAGGCAAAGGTTTAACAATAGAACAACGTGACGGTAAAGTATACGTATCTATGGAAAACAAACTCCTCTTCAAGTCTGGATCCTGGGCTGTAGGCACTGAGGGTAAAAAAGCAATTCAACAGCTAGGAAAAGTCCTTGGTGAAAACCCAGATATAGCCGTTTTGATTGAAGGACACACAGACAACGTTCCTTATTCATCAGGTGGGCAGGTAGCAAATAATTGGGATTTATCGACCAAAAGAGCCACTTCAATAATTGCTATTCTGAGCCAAAACGAAAATATCAAACTTGAAAATCTGACTGCTGCAGGACGAAGTGAATTTGCACCAATTGCAACCAATGAAACAAAAGAAGGAAAGTCTAAAAATAGACGCATCGAGGTTGTCTTGACCCCAAAACTTGATGAAATTTCAAAATTATTGAATACTAACTAATGGAGTACACCAAATTACCAAATACCAATATTAAAGTCAGTAAAATTTGTCTTGGGACCATGACTTGGGGCAATCAGAATACTGAAGATGAGGGTTTTTCTCAAATGGATTATGCTGTCGAGCATGGGGTTAATTTTATTGATACTGCTGAACTATATCCAGTACCCGCTTCCAAAGAAACGCAAGGACGTACAAGCGAAATTATTGGAAATTGGTTGAGTGCACGAAACAACAGAGATCAGGTTGTTATTGCAAGTAAGGTAGCTGGCCCTGGAGATTATACAGCTCATATAAGAACAACAGGCTTCAAGGGCAGTTCCATTGAAGATGCTGTAAATATAGAACTCAAGCGGCTACAAACCGATTACATCGATTTATACCAATTGCATTGGCCAGAACGCCAAACCAACACGTTCGGAATTCGGGACTTTACTCCAAAGCCAAATGATCCTTGGGTAGACAACTTTAATGAAGTCCTCCACAAATTAACTAAATTGGTAAACGCGGGAAAGATAAGAGCTTATGGGCTCTCTAATGAAAAAGGTTGGGGTAGTATGCGCTACCTAGAAGAGGTTAGGAAAGATAATTTACCAAAAATCAGTACTATTCAAAATGCCTATTCATTACTTAATAGGGTTTTTGAGGGTGACTTGGCAGAAATATCAATCCGTGAAAACATGGGGCTTCTTGCCTATTCCCCTCTAGCATTTGGGGTTCTATCCGGAAAATATATTTTAGGCACAGCAGCAGAAAATGCGCGCCTCAAATTGTTTCCGCGCTTTGCACGTTACAGCAGCGTAGAATCTACAGAAGCCACAAAAGAATATCTAGCTTTAGCTAATGATTTGGGTATTTCACTCACCTCCCTTGCTCTAGCCTTTGTAAACCAACGACCATTTGTCACGAGTAATATTATTGGTGCAACTACATTGAACCAACTCGAAGAAAATATAAATAGTATTGAAATAAAGTTGAGTGAGGAGACTTTAGCAAGGATCAATGAAATTCACGCAAAGATCCCAAACCCTGCCCCTTAGAAGGGCTGATAAAATTAAGCCTTATTTGCCAACTGACCACAAGCCGCATCAATATCTTTCCCTCTAGATCGACGTACAGTAACTGTAATGTTTTTGGCTTCTAACATACTTACGTACTGCTCTATAACCGAGGTTTTAGCTTGCTGAAAAACACCATCATCGATAGGGTTATACTCTATTAGATTCACTTTACTTGGCGCAAATTTACAGAAATCTATTAAGGCTAAAATATCTTTAGTAGTATCATTAATACCGTCCCAAACCACATACTCATAAGTAATTTTACGCTTGGTCTTAGCGTACCAAAACTGAAGTGCTGCGCGTAAATCCTCAAGTGGAAATGTTTCGTTAAAAGGCATGATTTTGGTGCGGACCTCATCAATTGCGGAATGTAAAGAAACTGCTAAATTAAATTTAACTTGATCTTCGGCCATCTTTTTTATCATTTTTGGGACTCCAGAAGTAGATACAACAATACGTTTTGGTGACATACCAAGTCCCTCACTTGAAGTGATTTTTTCTATTGCTTTCAGCACATTATTATAGTTCATGAGGGGCTCACCCATCCCCATAAAAACAATATTGGTAAGTTTTTTGTTGTGATAAAGGCGGCTTTGCTTATCAATAGCAACCACTTGATCGTAGATTTCGTCCGGATTTAAATTACGCATGCGCTTTAGTCTAGAAGTGGCGCAAAACTTACAATCCAAGCTACAGCCCACTTGAGACGAAACACAGGCGGTAGTTCGTTTTGCGGTTGGAATCAAAACAGATTCAACAATAAGTCCATCATGAAGGCGAACAGCATTTTTCAAGGTTCCGTCCTTACTGCGTTGCATGGTATCTACCTCAATATGATTGATGCTAAACGACTGCTCCAATAATTGTCGTGTGTCTTTAGAAAGGTTGGTCATGTCTTCAAATTTGTGCACTCCTTTTTTCCAAAGCCATTCGTACACTTGCTTGCCGCGAAATGCCTGATCCCCATTTTCAGAGAAAAAAGACATGAGTTGATCTTTGGACAAAGCGCGAATATCTTTTTTTAAAGTGCTCAATTGAAGAGTTCTTAGGTTAAAAAAAGCCTCAACTGAGGCTCTTTTAAATTATAAAATTAGCATGGCATCACCATAGCTATAAAATTTGTATTTTTCTTTTACCGCTTCCCCATATGCCTTTTTTACAAAGTCATAACCTCCAAAAGCAGAAGTCATCATCAGTAAGGTAGACTTTGGAGTATGAAAGTTTGTAATCATGCAATTCGCAATTGAAAAATCGTAAGGAGGAAAGATAAACTTATTGGTCCATCCAGAAAATTCATTTAATGTACCACTAGAAGAAACCGAGCTTTCGATGGAGCGCATCACTGTAGTTCCAACAGCACATATTCGGCGTTTTTCTTTTAAGGCTGTATTAATAGTTTGAGTAGCTGGTCCATCGATTATAATTTCTTCACTATCCATTTTGTGTTTTGAAAGGTCTTCAACTTCTACAGGATTGAATGTCCCCAAACCAACATGAAGGGTAACTTCGGCAAAGTTAATCCCTTTAATTTCCATACGTTTTAAAAGATGTTTTGAAAAATGAAGCCCAGCGGTTGGCGCGGCTACAGCACCTTCATTTTTGGCATAAATTGTTTGGTAACGCTCCTCGTCTTCGGGCTCAACATCTCGCCCAATGTATTTTGGAAGTGGTGTTTGTCCAAGGTCATTTAATTTCGATCTGAATTCTTCGTAAGACCCATCAAATAAAAAGCGAAGGGTTCTTCCTCTTGAGGTTGTATTGTCGATAACTTCAGCAACCAAACTCTCATCGTCGCCAAAATAAAGTTTGTTCCCAATCCTAATTTTTCGTGCCGGATCTACCAATACATCCCAAAGGCGCTGCTCGGCATTAAGCTCTCTGAGCAAAAAGACTTCGATACGGGCTCCTGTTTTTTCCTTGTTCCCAAAAAGACGAGCTGGGAATACTTTGGTGTTGTTTAAAATCATCACATCTTCTTCGTCAAAATAATCAATAAGATCCTTGAAGTATTTGTGTTCAATAGTTTGTTTTTCTCGATTCAAAACCATCAATCGGGCTTCGTCTCTGTTTTCAGAAGGGTATTTAGCCAAAAGACTGTCAGGCAATTCAAAGTTAAAATGTGATAATTTCATTAATTTTTTGTTTTTACAAGTTGCAAATATACAACCGCAGAATAGGCGTTGTCAAGTAATTAGTGGTTTATTTTCTATTTAATTAAGTTCAAAACCAAGCGCTGAGAGGTCAGACCAAAAATCTGGATAAGACTTAGAAACCACATCGGCATCGTCAATAAAAAGCTGAGTTTTGAGTCCAAGGGGAGCAAATGCCATCGCCATGCGGTGGTCATTATAGGTCGCAATATGTGCGTTGGAGTTTAATTTATTTGGAGATTTTAGATGTAAACTATCGTCTGTAATTTCAATTGAAGTCCCTAACTTTTTTATTTCGTTTTGTAGAGCGACTAGGCGATCTGTTTCCTTGATTTTCAGAGTATGCAGCCCCTTCAAATTACACCCTATCTTTAGTCCCAAGCAAGTTACAGCTATAGTTTGTGCTATATCTGGTGCATTGACCAAATCTAAAGTCAATTGTTTTGACTGTGGTTCAGCTAATTTTTTTAAGGACAAGGTAGTTTCATTAAACGAACTTTCTACACCAAGTTCCTTATAAATGTTTTTCAATACAGCATCCCCCTGTAAGCTATTAGGTTTATAGGCTGAGAGATCAATTTGCGTTCCAATTGGACTTAAAGCAACAATGCTGTAAAAATAAGATGCTGAGGACCAATCGGCCTCAACTGTAAAGGTCTTATTGATGTCTTCGGCAAATGGAAGAACAGAAATCATTTGTCCGTCGAAAGCAGTTTGCACGCCTAATTCTTCAAGTAATGAAAGTGTCATTTTTATGTACGGTACAGATGTTATTTTACCTTCTAAATGAAGAGACAGCCCTTTTGACAAGGTGGGTGCAATAAGCAGCAATGCTGAGATGTACTGACTGCTGATATTGGCCTTTAAATACACCTTGCTATCCGTGAGGCTTTTGCCTTCTATTAGAAGTGGCGGATAGCCTTCATTTTTTGTGTAAGTGATAGATGCGCCTAAAGAATTAAGGGCCTCAACAAGAATTTTAATCGGCCGCTCTTGCATTCTGCTCGAGCCTGTCAAAGTTGTAGTAGTTCCGGGTCGAGTTGCGAAATAAGCAGTAAGAAAACGCATTGCTGTTCCCGCATGGTGGATATCCACTGTTGAACTAGAGGAGGTAAGTGCAGCTTGCATTAATTGGCTGTCATCAGAATTAGATAAATTATTGATTTTGAGCCCTTTGTATAGGGCCTGCAACAACAAAACTCTATTAGATTCACTTTTTGACCCCGTAATTTTAAGCGAAGAAAAGGGTTTAATTTCTGACTTGTTTATTGAGATTTGCACTTTTATTTCAGTTTTTTATTAGCGTGATGACGATTGTGATCTCGCTTTGTTTTTAGCGCTAATTTATGGTCAAAAGCAGCTTGTAAATTTACGCCCGTCTGATTGGCTAGACAAAACACCACAAACATGACATCCGCCAATTCTTCACCCAAATCTTTATTTTTGTCGCTTTCTTTTTCACTTTGCTCGCCGTATCGCCGAGCAATTATTCGTGCGACCTCACCTACTTCTTCAGAGAGCTGCGCCATATTGGTCAATTCATTGAAATAGCGTACGCCGTGGGTTTTGATCCATTGATCGACAGTTTCTTGTGCATTTTGGATGTTCATAATAAGATGTTTTTAAGCTATACTAAAGTACTTAATGTCCATTTTTATATCAAATAATTTCATATAAATTTATTCACGGTTTTTGGTATCTATGACAAGAGTTACAGGGCCATCATTTAAAAGCGAAACCTTCATGTCTGCACCAAAAAGACCAGCTTGAATGTCTTGTTCTAAATCGTCTTTTAATTGATTTAAAAATTGTTCGTAAATCGGCACTGCAAGTTCTGGTCGTGCTGCTTTTATATAGCTTGGGCGATTCCCTTTTTTAGTTTTGGCATGAAGTGTAAATTGACTAATGACTAATATCTCGCCTTTTATGTCTTTTAAAGATAAATTCATGACACCTTCATCATCATTAAATACTCTAAGTTGTACAATTTTATTACTCAGCCATTGAATATCTTCCAAAGTATCTTCACTGACAATACCTAAAAAGACCAATAGACCTGAAGAAATTTTTCCTTTGATGGTTCCGTCAATCGAGACGTTTGCCTGAGTCACTCTTTGAATTACTGCTTTCATATGGGGTCGTGTACATCAGTTCTATAATTTGCGTCCTCTCCATCCAAAATTTGAATGTACGATTTGTAGCGCGAAGCGGCAATTTCATCAGCCTCAACAGCTTGTTTAACGGCACATTTTGGCTCATGAACATGTTGGCAATTATGAAATTTACAATTGGATTTTAATTTAAAAAATTCAGGGAAATATTGATCCAGTTCTGCGGCTTCAACATCAACAACACCAAAGCCTTTGATTCCTGGTGTATCGATAATGCGCGCATCAAAACTTAAATCAAACATCTCTGCAAATGTAGTGGTGTGCTGCCCTTGTTGATGAAGTTCTGATATGGCTTTTGTCTTCAAATTTAATGAAGGTTCAATAGCGTTTACCAGAGTCGATTTACCTATGCCTGAGTGCCCAGAAAACATACTTGTTTTGTTCTTCATTTTTATTTTTATTGGCCCTAGATTATCTGCTTTTCTAGCGGATATTTTTAAACATTCGTAACCAACATTTGAATAAATATAAATCAAATCCTCAACAATTTTTTTCGTCTTTTCCTCATAGAGGTCCATTTTATTGAACAACAAAATAGAGGTTATGCCAAAGGCCTCAGCACTTACTAAAAAACGGTCAATAAAACTTGTAAACGTAGGAGGGTTATCTATAGTAATGAGTAAAAATACTTGGTCAATATTACTAGCAATAATGTGTGTTTGCTTAGATAAGTTGACTGATTTTCGAACAATATAGTTTTTTCGTGTTTGAATGGTTTTTATCACTCCAGTTTCTTTATTGTTACTGGTTTCTAAGTCAAAATCTACAACATCACCAACCGCAATTGGATTTGTGCTTTTGATTCCTTGCATGCGAAATTTACCCTTGATACGACACTCGTAAAAAGAACCCTCTAAGGATTTGACCGTATACCAACTGCCTGTAGATTTATAAACTGTTCCTGTCATACTATAACCTTCGTTATCAACACAAAGAAACAAATTTCTTTTTATTGTGTGTTATAGGATATTTAAGTGTATTAAAAAAGGGTGATTCAACACCCTTTATTTTATGATTTCAAAATTTGTTTTTGATGATTAATTGATTCTTGATGAATTGCCTTAAATAGTTTTAAAATAAACTCTTCGCTTAAATTGTGTTGTTCGCCCTCTAGAACCATTTTACCTAAGATTTCGTTCCAACGTTTACTTTGCAGCACGGCAACATTTTTTTCTTTTTTCAAGGCGCCAATTGCCTCAGCCACTTTCATTCGTTTTCCTAAAGTATCTAACAATTGGTTGTCAGCTACATCAATTTGTGCTCTAAGATTTTGAAGTTCAGAAGTGTAATCAGCTTCAGTTGTGCTTTCCTTTCTGATTTTCAGGTCTTTGGTGTATTGTATAAGCGTTTTTGGAGTAATCTGTTGAGCAGCATCACTCCATGCATTATCAGGGTCATAATGAGTTTCAATCATTAATCCATCAAAATTCAAGTCCAATGCTGTTTGGCATACATCAAATACCATGTCACGCCTTCCTGTAATATGAGAGGGATCATTTATGAGCGGTAAGTCAGGGAATCTAGTTTGCAGCTCAATTGCCAATTGCCATTCTGGATTATTTCTGTATTTCGATTTTTCATATGTCGAAAAACCTCGGTGAATCACCCCTAAATTTTTGATGTTAGCAGAAGACAAACGCTCTACTGCACCAAGCCATAAGGCAAGATCTGGATTTACTGGGTTTTTGATTAAAACAATCTTATCTGTTCCTTCTAAGGCATCAGCGATTTCTTGAACAATAAAAGGGCTCACTGTTGACCGTGCACCTATCCACAGCAAATCGATATCGTGTTCTAGTGCAAGCTCAACATGTGCTCTGTTTGCCACTTCTGTTGCTGTTTTCAAACCAGTTTCAGCCTTAACTTTCTGGAGCCACTTTAAGCCTAAAGCACCTACCCCTTCAAAGTTTCCGGGTCGGGTCCGTGGTTTCCAAATGCCCGCACGAAAATAACTGACATCAGAATCCTTTAGTTCGTGTGCTATTTTTAATACTTGTTCTTCAGTTTCTGCACTACACGGCCCAGCGATGACTAGAGGGTGTTCAAGTTTCAAATCATCTAACCATGTGCTTAATTCTTTGCTATTTTGCATAGTATTGGTTTTAAGAAATTCCTTTTAAAATTGTTTTTATATGATTAATACTTCTCATTTCGTTACGGACGGATTCAAAATCATCTGATTCCATTAACGCTTTAAAATGGTTTAAGTTTTGAATGTATTCATTGAGTGTTTCAATAACATTATCTTTGTTTTGTTCAAAAATGGGAGCCCACATGTCAGGTGAACTTTTTGCTAAGCGTACAGTCGACTCAAATCCACTGCCTGCCATGTCAAAAATATTAAGTTCATTTTTTTCTTTGTCAATTACTGTTTTGCCTAGCATAAATGAACTGATGTGGGATAAATGAGACACATAAGCAATATGCTTGTCGTGTTCGACTGCATCCATATAACGAATACTCATACCCATAGCTTTAAAAATCTCGATCATCTCTTTAGATCGCTTTGGTTCAGTTTTGTCTAGATCGCAAATAATATTGGTTTTGTTTTTAAACAAATCAACAAAAGCAGCTTTCGGACCAGAAAATTCAGTACCTGCTATTGGGTGATTGGCCAAAAACTGAGCGCGTTTCGGATGTGCATCCGCAACTTGACATATTGAGGCTTTTGTGGAGCCCATATCGACAACTAGCCCTTGAGGTGGCAATAAATCTAATATTCTTGGCAGTAAATTAAGTGTTGCATCAACAGGGATAGATAAGAGTACTAAATCGGCGCGCTCAATATCCTCAACTTCTGCCTTTTTATGTATTAACCCTAAGTTTAAAGCTTCCGTAAGATGACCTTCATTGTGATCAATACCATGAATTACAGCTTTGGGTTTAACGGCTTTCAAATTTAAAGCAAGACTACCTCCGATCAGTCCAGTCCCTATGATGTATATATTCTTCATGCTGTACGCTTTAGGGCTTCATTAATGTCTTCTATCGGGGCGCAGAGCGAAAAACGTATGTAACCTTCCCCATTGGATCCAAAAATGGTTCCAGGTGCTACAAAAATATTTTTTTCAACAAGTAATGTGTCTATAAACTGTTCTGCATCGATCCCTTGCGAAAGTTTTGCCCAAACAAACATTCCTGCCGTGTCTGGCTCAAATGTACAGCCAAGTTGAGTTGCTAATTCCCAAACTAAAGCGCGGCGCTTTTTGTAAACCTCGTTAAGACTAGTGAACCAATCATTAGAAGATTTCAGAGCAGCGACAGCACCTTTTTGAACACCATAGAACATACCTGAATCCATATTGCTTTTAACTTTTATCACATTGTTGATGTGTTGTTCAGCGCCTAAAAGCATACCAACACGCCAGCCAGCCATATTAAAACTTTTACTTAACGAATTTAGCTCCAAGCACACCTCTTTTGCTCCCTTAATATTAAAAATACTATTTGGGTTATCGTTCAAGATAAAACTATAAGGGTTATCATTGACAAGCAGAATATTGTGTTTTTTTGCAAATTGAATTAAAGCCGTTAAATGCTGCTCTGAGCCAAGTGTACCCGTAGGCATGTGTGGGTAATTGACCCACATGATTTTCACTCTTGAAAGATCCAATCGTTCTAGTGCTGATATCTGCGGTTGCCAATGCTTTTCCGCAGTTAAATCGTAAAAAATAGGGGTTGCACCTACTAACTTTGTAACCGAGCTGTAGGTAGGATATCCTGGATTTGGAATCAATGCAGCATCACCCTCATTGAGATAGGCCATGGAGATATGCATAATACCCTCCTTACTGCCCATAAGCGGAAGAATTTCATTTTCAGCATTGATTAAAACATTGTAATTTTTTTCATAAAAACTAGAAATTGCGTGTCTAAGCTCAGGTAATCCTTGGTAACTTTGATACTTGTGGGCTTGGGGTTCAGACAGGCTGTTTTCAAGTGCCGCTAGCACTGAAGGATGTGGCGGTAAATCTGGACTTCCAATGCCTAGGTTAATTACAGCTGCGCCATTGGAAACGAGTGTACGTACTTCTTTCAGTTTTTTTGAAAAGTAGTATTCTTCAACAGTATCTAAACGACGGGCTACTAGACTCATTGTTTTGCATTTTTATAAGTACCAAGTACTTTAAATTCTTCAGCCATTATTTTCATCACAGCAGTTGCCTTTTCATAATCCTCATAATCATCAAATGTGACATCCACAAAGAATGCATACTTCCAAGGTGTATCAATTTTAGGTAAAGATTGAATTTTGGTCAAGTTAAGTTTGCAATCGCTCATGACATTGAGCATGGCGGCTAAACTCCCACGTTTATGATTCAGCATAAATTTTAATGAGGCTTTATTTATAGTTGAGGAAGGGTTTTCGTTCCGTTCAACGATTACAAAACGAGTTTCATTATGCCTAATGGTTTGAATGCTCTCAGCTAAAATATTCAATTTATATATCTCTGCCGCACTAGAACTAGCAATGGCTGCAACTCCCTTTAATTGTTTCTTGTGAATTCTTTGTGCAACCTCAGCAGTATCGCGATCCTCAACTAATTTTATATGTGGATACTTGTCGAAAAAAGATTGACATTGCAACAATGCCATGGGATGCGAGTATACTTCTCTTATATCTAAAATATCCTGACCAGACAATGCCATTAAATTATGTTGAATATCTAAATAATACTCTCCTGTTATATGTAAATTATTGGCATCGATTAAAGCATAATTAGGAATTATAGAGCCCGCAATTGAATTCTCCAATGCCATTACAGCGGTATCAACTTTTTCTTTAATCAAGCTATCCACTACTTCATTGAATGTTAAGAGGGGTTCAATTTCTACTGGATGCACAAAATAATTTTGCGTAACCAAATGATGAAATGACCCTTTTATCCCTTGTATGGCGACTTTATTTATCATAAAAAAAAATCTCGATATTTACATCGAGACTCAAATTGAAAGTTATAATATTAAATTACACATACAAGACCTCGACTCTTTTTTCAAAAAAGAAGTAATACCAGCTGTAGAATGTATAATATGTATTATGCATCATTAATTATTAGAGCGCTAAAGTAAATATTTTTTATTCAAAACAAAATTCAATTTTATGTTTTTTGAAATTCGCCTTCAATTTTCATTAATTCTAAAAAAAACAGCAAATTAATTGAACATTAACTAAAATATCGAGCTTTTACTGAATTGAATTCAATCAATCCAAGAAAATAAGTGCTCCCGTGTAAAGTTGGGTTACATCTACCTCTGCTGGGGTATGTACAGAGATCAAGTTCCCGGTACCGCGCAATTCTCCTTTAAGAGATTGTAAGGGATGTACAACAATATCATGGCTACTGCGGTGTGATATTATAACATTCTGTGCTAAAAGATTTGCTCCAAAAAAAGCTGTTGTCCCCGAATAGAATCCAACAGAAAGATTATCCACAGCGCCAGATATAATAAATTGCGATAGATTATTGGAAATTACATTTAAGCTTTCAGCTTGTATTACCAAATCAAAGTCACCCAAACTTAATTGATCTTCACGAAAATTTTCAGAGATCAAATTCAAATTTTGAAATGTTAATAGCCCTAAAGATTTTATTGTATACTGAGAATTACTTCGAATTTCTGAAAGATTTGGGGTAGTCACTGTGATTTTAGTAGGACTATAACTACGAATCCAATTGCAAAGATTGTGGTCTGTGAGGGACAGCACATCCTCGCTTACAGCATAAGAGATATCGGAAATCAAATGGGCACCAGCATCAATACTTAGATGGAAATCAACTCCTTCCTTAACAACTAATTCTATGTTTTCATTAACCAAAATTTTACTGAATGGTTCAAGACTATATTCAACACTGATCCTATCGCCGGCAGTTTGTATACAATCTGGGGCTTTATCCTCAGCGCAGGCCAAAACAAGCAGAATAATACTATTTAATAATACCTTTTTCATAACCTTACACCTATACCAAATTCCAATGCTTCCGCTTTAGCAGCATGCGATTTTAATGTTGCCGATATAAACCATTTTTTAGCTATGAAATGTTTCATTCCCAGGCGATTATAATAACGCCCTTCAAAATCAAACGGAGCATAGACATAATAGCCCAAATGAGCAAGCACAGAAAATCGCCCAAATAACAATTCGTACCCTAGGTAAAGACCTACACGCTTATAGTCAACGTCATTTTCCACTTGACTTTCAGGGTAAGCTACACTTTGATAGTAAATATATTCTTTCAAAAATTTGGAATTAAAATACTCTGTCCCAATGGAAATTAAGCTTTTATCATTAATCTGTTTATCGGCAAAAAAAGAAAATACGTAAAAAGGAAATTGAGGACTTCCCACTACGTCACTTTGATTGATCCCAGCTTTGAATACGGCTCCATAATGGACACTTTGGTCTATTTCTTGACTAATCTCTTGATTTGTTGATGTAGCCTTTAAAAAATTAGATTTACCATCTAGGGCAGCAGTTAAACCGAAATTAAATGCGATGGTGTTGATACTGGTATTCGGTGCTTTGATACTTGCATTCGATAAGTGTAGCAATGTTATTCCGGCCTGAACCCCAACAACGCCCAATAATTGGGGGCGTTTGTAATTGAGCATTAAATAAGTG
Source organism: Bacteroidota bacterium (assembly GCA_027593245.1). Classification (GTDB taxonomy): domain Bacteria; phylum Bacteroidota; class Bacteroidia; order Flavobacteriales; family Flavobacteriaceae; genus UBA3537. Next base: position 18,306 of record JAQCJC010000008.1, read on the forward strand.
CCACTGAGAAAAGGCGAACCAAAAGCAATATTTTTTGGGTTTTTGTACTTATCGTAAGGATTAGTTACTAAAGAGATTCCTTGAGCAATACGCAACATCAAACGACGCTTTAGAAAATAAAAATTATAATGCACATGAAGTCCATAAGCATTACCCAGAGTTGAATTATTAAAATTTTGAATGCTTAAAGAGGTGCCAAATTCAGGAAAATTGTAGCGTTTATGCCATGGTTTTTCACCAGAAACACGCTTGTTCCATCCCAAGATTAAACCATTAAGATGCGCTTGAATCAAGTGGGTAATATTCTGGTTATGACGCGCAATATTTCCTGAATACAAATTTAAATCAATATAGCTAAAGGGCTTGAGCTCTTGTGCATGCCCCAAAAAGAGCACCCCAAAAAAGAAAAATAAAATACCGTGTTTTACCATATCCATTGAGCCGTAAATCTAGTTAAATACAATCTCAAATCATATAAGCAGATGAAAGATTTTTTTTTTTCATTATTATCTCTAAATTTGCAGCATTACTAAACGAGGATAAATTTGATCTGATTGCAACCTCAAAAAAAAAAGCTAAAACAGTGCCAACCCCTTTAGCTTGTTGCGCTTATCATTCCTCATAAATAACCTATTATGAGTTACTTATTTACTTCCGAAAGTGTTTCAGAAGGACACCCCGATAAAGTAGCAGACCAAATTAGCGATGCAATCATCGACCATTTTTTGGCCTTCGATCCGCAAGCCAAAGTGGCTTGTGAAACATTGGTGACTACCGGGCAAGTTATTTTGGCTGGTGAGGTCAAATCTAAAACCTATTTGGACGTACAACAGATCGCTCGAGACACAATAAATAAAATTGGTTATACCAAAAGCGAATACATGTTTGACGGGAATTCATGTGGGGTTCTTTCAGCCATACACGAGCAATCGGATGACATAAATAGAGGTGTTGATAAAGAAACCCCTGAAGAACAAGGGGCTGGTGACCAAGGTATGATGTTTGGTTACGCCACCAATGAAACCGAAAACTACATGCCTTTGGCATTGGATTTGTCACACCGTATTTTAAAAGAACTTGCTGCTTTGCGTCACGCAAACAAAGACATCACTTATTTGCGTCCAGACTCTAAAAGTCAGGTTACTATTGAATATGGTGATGACAATGTCCCGTTGCGGATTGATTCTATTGTAATCTCTACACAACATGACGACTTTTCTGATGATGAAAAAGAAATGCTTGATACGATCAAAAAAGACATTAAGGCCATTTTGATTCCAAGAGTAATCTCAAAATTACCTGAGACCATCCAAGCACTTTTTAATGATAATATTACGTATCACATCAATCCAACAGGTAAGTTTGTAATTGGCGGCCCTCACGGAGATACCGGATTGACTGGCCGTAAAATTATAGTAGACACCTACGGCGGAAAAGGCGCACATGGTGGAGGTGCATTTTCGGGAAAAGACCCAAGTAAAGTAGACCGGTCAGCGGCCTATGCCATGCGTCATATTGCCAAAAATATAGTGGCAGCGGGGGTGTGTTCTGAGCTTTTGGTACAAGTAAGTTACGCTATTGGCGTAGCCGAACCTACGGGTGTTTTTGTAGATACTTACGGCACGGCCAATGTGGCTCTCAACGATGGTGCTATTGCACAAAAAATAATGGAACTATTTGACCTGCGCCCAGCGGCAATTGAGCAACGACTAAAACTTCGCACCCCAATGTACAGCGAAACCGCTGCTTATGGCCATATGGGGCGTACAAACGAAACTGTAGAAAAAGTATTTTATCTACCCAATGGTGAAAAACGAGTGTTGGATGTAGAACTTTTTACGTGGGAAAAACTAGATTATACAGAAGCAATTAAAACTGCTTTCAAGCTCTAAACTAAAAACTCTTAAAACATAAAAATGCCCCGCAATAGCGGGGCATTTTTATTGTAATTTTTTTTATTTACAACTCATAGCGCACACGAAATGTTATGTAACGTGGTTGTATAAAATACTCAGTAGCACTCACAGAAATATTCCCTGCATTACTTTGATTTTGCGCACGAGTGTCTAAAAAGTTAGTGGCCTTAATTTCGTACTCAAATTTCGCATCTTCATTTTTTCGGTAAGACAATGATGCATTCCAAAATTCAAATGTATTGATCGTCCCGTTTTCATCACTAAAATCATTGTAGGAATAATCCGTTCTAAATGTGAACGCTTTTAAGATATAAGCATCAAATTCTAGGGTTGGGCTTTTGGTAAAAAACTTAGTGCTGTTTTGCCCTAAATTATTGTCTTGAATAGAATAACGGTAACTTAAATCTAAATTGGGTGCTGTGCGGAAATTCGTTCGTATTTGTGCTCTATATGTTTGTGAAAAATTTTCATTTACAGACCGGCGATTTTGTATAAATTGATTGAATTTTGAATAGTTGAAATTAGCGCGAATTGTTCCACGAATTTTTCCAAATGTACGTTGAAAACGACCATTCGCACTCACGCTTTCGTCTGCAAAAGGAGAATTGAAGGGCGAGGATACTCGAATAACATTGCCTGGCTGAAATAGAGACTCTGTTCGTATATTATCAATGCTTTTATTATAATTAATACTCGCAAAAACATTGGTGTAATTAAACATATTGAAGCTGTAATAAAATAAGTTCAAGTTGTGTGACAAGGCACTTTCTAATGCTGGATTTCCCGTAAATAAAGCGTTGTAATTATTCAAAACCAAACCACTAGCAAAGTTTGAAACATCAGTAAATTGAGTTTGCATACTATAAGTAAGGTTCAATGTTTCACTCTTTTTCAACTGGACAATAACATTTAAATCGGGTAAAAATCTGAAGAAATTATCCGTTACTTTTTGGCCAAACTGGGTGTTATTTACATTGTACATGTGACCAGAAATACCAGGAGTGATTGTAAAAATACCTGCTTTTAGGCGGTAGTGAAGCCCTAAATAAACATCAGAGAAATTGTAATCTATAGCATTGACATCCGCACCATTGTTATCGGCTGGGGTTACGTCTAGTCGTGAATTGTCATCTAAAAATTGAAAAATGTTAGAGTTAAACTTTTGATGACTTAAGATCGTTCCAAACGTCAAGTTGATATTACTTTTCTTATTCAAGATATTCCAATAATCCAGTTTTGCATCTAACTGGTTAGATTTTACACGCTTTTCTTGAGCTAAGTTATAATTGCTTTGGTTGTCATCGAGACCTAAGTTAGCTGCTGTACCTCCATAGCTAAGTTTATCTTCGATTATTGCATTGTAAAAAGGATCTTCATCTTTGATCAGGTGTTGGGCTTCAAGAGCAAAAATATTATTTTCATCAAGAGTATAGTAATAATTCAAATTTTGATTTAAGCTAAAAGGAGTGGTTTCTTCCAACTGATCGATGTTGTTGTTTATTGATGAAAAGAACTGTTGGTCTTGTTCACTTTTTGACATCTGGCCAAAAACATCATACTCTAATTGGTTGTTGGCGTTAGGCTGATATTTTGAAGACAACTTCAACATCCCTAGGTTGTTTTCTTGAACTGTGTTACTTTCTGTTTCCTCATCGGGAATACCAAGATCAGGATCGGTATACTGAACAGAACGATTTTCTTGAAGTTCGTTTCTACTGTTTGATAAAATAGCAAATCCGCCAATATCTAGAGAACTTTTTGGCGACCAACTGAAATTTGTGGCTCCAAATTTTGTATTAATGTCTTTTGCGCGGTTGTTTTGAAGCGTTAAAAACCCGATATCGTTACTGCCCAGATTAATGCTTGTTCCACTACTTAGGCTAGGTTTTTTAAAACCTCCGGTAAAATTAAAATAGTCTCTTCGAGTAAATGCGACCTCACCAATATTATTTAAATCTCCAATGAAGTTAATACTGTAATCTGGGCTGTAGTAGAATAATTTTGGTTGTGCTAAATACAATATTTCTTGATCTGAGTCTCCAGCACCAGCCGTTACATTTCCAAACCAGAAGTTCTTTTTACCTTCTTTTAATTTGATGTTTATAGCTACATTATTTTGATTGTTAGTCACGCCACCTAACTGGCTAACTTCTGAATAGTTCTTTAAAACTTGCACCTTATCAACTGCGTTTGAGGGTATGTTTTTTGTGGCCAATTTAGTATCACCATCAAAAAAATCCTTTCCTTCAACCATGAGTTTTGAAACGACTTTCCCTTCAACTTCAACTTGACCATCCTCATTGATCTCCACACCTGGTAAGTTTTCCAAAATATCCTCTAATTTTCGCTCCGTTCCTTTATTGAAAGAGTCAGCATTGTACACCAATGTATCTCCACTAATCGTAACAGGCATTTCATAAGTAAGCTCAACTTCGTCTAGGGCGTTGTCTTCTTGTAGGGTGAAATTTTTATTAACATTCGATTCGCCGGTTTGTATCGCCTGCGTCATCGATTTCATACCAATATAGCTGACCTGTATTGAATACAGTGTGTTTTTTTTCAAATCTAATCTGTATTTTCCCTCATCATTAGTAATGCCGTAGGAATCTAAAGCACTGGTAGCTTTATTGATGGCAATTACATTGGCTAATTCCAATGGATTCCCTATAGAATCTTTCACATATCCTTCCAATTTGATCTGAGAGAAAGTGAGTCCACTAATTGATAATAAAAGAATGCTTATGTAATATTTCATTATTTGAGTTTAAGCTTAATTGGTAATTGTTTTATTTTCGTTTACTATTTCCCCGGCCACGGTACATCTCTCGCATTTCTTTCATTTTTTGCTTGACGGTAGCGTTGTACTCTTTTCTTGAAATTACACGGCCTTTTTCTGGTGCAGAAATTATACTTTTTTGTTCGGGATTTATGACGATTTTAGAACACAGAATAGTGGTCTGGTCCGCATTGACTTCAAGAATGAGTCCTGGTAAACCCCAGAATTCTCCAGGTCCTTGATTTACGGGGATTTGAGGAGTATACCAAGCTGTTACCTCTATAGTTTTAGGCACTTCAATATCAGCAGTAACTGAAGTGGTTTTTGTAGAGTCTGTTTCGCTTTTTTTATCTTCTTTTTTGGGTGTTTTTCTTCTCATGCTTCGCCAGTCGAATTCATCGACAGTTTTTGTAGCGGTGGCCTTCATACACAAGTATTGTCCAATTTGCTTGGTTTCAGAACCAAACTTCCATTCTAACTGTTGGAGTGAGTCAGTAATTAAAAATTGTCGTCCAAAAAACTCTTGGTCTTGAATAAACTCTTTAGTCTTTATATTTTTGTACTGCGGTCCAGCAGAAAAACTACTCCCCCACATTCCAAAGCCACCTTGCCCAGGCGCCTCAAGCACTTCTTCTTCTTTGTATATAGAAACTGATTTATCAAAACTAAGTATGTAGGTTTTTTCAAACATGCTGCTCATGCGCTCCATTATTTGTTTTTTTTGAACTTCACTCATTTGGCGACCGCCCCAACTATCCATATCCGGATTGGTTTTGGAAACATAATAAGCCTTACCCTGAAAATCTTGAGAAAAAACAAATAAATTACTGATTAGGAATGTGAAAATAATGATGCGCTTAAAGGTCATTTTTGGTTTTCTTGAATATTATACAAATTTACATTTTGTTTTATATGGGGACGTTAAATAATTCACAAAAGGAATTAACCTCCAATACGAATCTCTATTACTTTATCATCAGATCCTCGTCACCTATACTGTTCGTTCATCTCTTCCATTTTTTTTGCCATAATTTTATCGTATTCCTTTTGTGTTACTTGTTTCCCTTTTTTGGGCTCGGAAATTTCAATTGGCTTTTTGGGATTGAATGTGATTTTACTACAAAGAATCGTCAAATCTCCATCGTTGACTTCTAAAATAAGACCTGGTAAGCCATGGTAACTTTCCGGACCATTACTTACAGGAATTTGTGGTGTATACCAAGCTGTAACGGTTATTGTTTTCATTTCAGGTGAAGTTGTAGGCTCTTCGTCATTTTGTTCATCATCACTACTAAATGTCATCATTGACATTTCTTCTATTTCTTTTGTATACGTTGCTTTATAGCAAATGTAATCACCAATATTCTTAGTATCGCTGTGCAATTCCCAATCAATTGGCTGTAAACTATCTTTGATAATAAATTGCTTTCCAAAAGTTTCCTTTTGATTTGTAAATGACTGATGCTTTATATCCTTATACAATGCTCCAGAACCGCCCATTGAAGAAATGACCATAATAGATCCTCCGGAAGATGGTGGTGCCAGTACTTCGTCTTCTTTGTAAATTGACGTGTTTTTGTCAAAACTTAAGACATATGTTTTTTGAAATTGCTTTTTTAACATAGCCATGAGTTGCTTTTGCATCTCTCCTCCTCCAACTTGCGTACTATCAATTTTAAGATCTAACTTACGTTGAGCTTTATATGTGGCTAAACCTTGAAAATCTTGAGCAAATAATGAAAATGTGGAACATAAAATGAATAATACAAGTCTAAAAATTGCGTCCATAAAAAATTTTAAATTATTATCTAAAGAGTTTTCGATAGAATAGACGACTTATTAAAAGAATTGTAACAGAAAATTAAATTTATTTTTTTGTATTTTTCCAATGATGAAAAAATTAAGCTTTTTAATACTCACTTTTTTTTTGTGTACTGCGCAAGCGCAGGATTATGTAGAGGCTAAATTCCTAAAAAAAACAAAAACGGAATGGAGTGATTTTGTTGGGGTCGACCGTTTTGACAAGTATTACTACATACAAGACAACACTCTGTACAATAAGCGCGATGAGAAGATTCAATCGTACAGCAATCTTCAATTAGGCGAAATAAACGATGTACAAGTGTTCAATGCGCTCAAAGTTGTGATCCTTCACAAACGCCAAAACACAGTTGTACTTTTGGATAATCGCTTAGCAGAATTGATAGAACTTAATTTTAACACAATAAGCCCTTATCGATTGGTCAATGGAGTTGCACTTAGCAGTGACTCTAGCATTTGGGTATACAACGAGCTGACACTTCAATTAGAATTATTCGATTACGAAACAAACAAAACAAGACTTAAAACCCTGCCTTTGGATGAGCAAAAAGTCAGTATGAATAGTGATTATAATAATGTGTATGTATTGACAGGTTCCCTTTTTTATGAGTTTAATTACACTGGAAGCTTAGTCCGAAAAATAAATCACACTGGATTTGACAGTTTCAGGGTATTCAACGATATTTTGTTATTTAAGCGCGATAACACTATTTTTTACAGAGTTAACAATTCTGATGAATTTCAAATTTTAAAAATTCCTAAAAATTTAATTAAACAGTTTTTTGTAATGAATCAAACCTTGTATATTTATGACGGTGAATTTCTTCACCACTACCAACTTATAAAATATTAAATTATGCACATTGCAATTGCAGGTAACATTGGCGCTGGAAAAACAACACTAACCCAGCTTTTAGCAAAACATTATAAATGGGAGGCACAACTAGAAGATGTTGTAGATAACCCATACTTAGATGACTTTTATAACCAAATGGAGCGTTGGAGTTTCAATTTGCAAGTTTATTTTTTAAACAGCAGATTTCGTCAGGTTTTACAAATTCGAAAAAGTGGTAAAGACATTATTCAAGACCGGACCATTTATGAAGATGCCAATATTTTTGCGCCAAATCTACACGCAATGGGGCTGATGACCAATAGGGATTTTGATAATTATAGCTCATTGTTTAATTTGATGGAAAGTATGGTCGAAGCACCAGACTTACTTATTTATTTGCGCAGTTCTATTCCGAATCTAGTAAGTCAAATTCATAAGCGGGGGCGGGATTATGAAAACTCCATAAGCATTGATTACCTAAGCCGACTGAACGAACGCTATGAAGCATGGATCCATGGATACAAAAAAGGACGTCTTTTAATTATAGATGTGGATGATTTAGATTTTGTAGAAAACAAAGAAGATTTAGGCAGGATTATCAGTAAAATTGACGCTGAAATAAACGGCCTTTTTTAAGTAAAATACAACATTACTAAACAAAAAAAGCACGCTATCGGCGTGCTTTTATATATAAGTGATGATGACTAAACTTATTTTTTGGTGACGTCATTTATTCCTTCCTGTAAAAGTTTTTCAACTTCATCCTCAGTTCCGTAATATGATTTTTTTTTAATGATCTCAACGCCATTTTCGGTTGTAACACTTGTGATGCTAGCTGTAACATTTTCTGTATCAACCGCATCAATTGAAACATTCAATTCAACTTCATGGGTTGTCATTGCCGTTGCTTCTTCTGTATGTCCCCCTAAAATTGGCGCAATTACTAAGCCTATCAAACATGTAAGTTTGATTAAAATATTCATTGATGGCCCTGAAGTGTCTTTGAATGGATCACCTACCGTATCTCCAGTTACTGCTGCTTTGTGCGCATCAGAGCCTTTGAAGGTCATTTTACCATTAATTTCTACCCCTGCTTCAAAAGATTTTTTAGCATTGTCCCAAGCACCTCCGGCATTGTTTTGGAAAATTGCCCAAAGTACACCAGAAACTGTAACACCAGCCATATAGCCTCCAAGCATTTCGGCGATGGCTAATGAATCCATACCGAAAATCATAGGAACAAAAGCTATAATAAGCGGAAAGCCTATTGTCAATAATCCAGGCAACATCATTTCTTTAAGAGAGGCTTGCGTTGAAATCGCAACACATTTGTCGTATTCTGGGGTCCCAGTACCTTCCATGATCCCTGCAATTTCTTTGAATTGACGTCTCACTTCTTGTACCATTTCCATAGCCGCTTTTCCAACAGCATTCATCGCAAGAGCAGAGAATACCACAGGCACCATTCCACCAACAAAAAGCATAGCAAGAACAGGAGCCTTAAAAATATTAATCCCGTCGATCCCGGTAAAGGTAACATAGGCCGCAAATAATGCTAAAGAGGTTAACGCTGCCGAAGCAATCGCAAATCCTTTTCCTGTAGCAGCGGTTGTATTTCCTACAGAATCGAGTATGTCTGTACGTTCACGTACAATTGGTTCTTGTTCACTCATTTCAGCAATACCGCCAGCATTATCAGAAATTGGTCCAAATGCATCGATTGCCAATTGCATAGCTGTAGTTGCCATCATTGCTGAAGCCGCTAAAGCTACTCCATAAAAACCAGCAAAACCGTAAGAGGCCCAAATGGCACCAGCAAACAATAATACTGATGGAAATGTTGAAATCATACCAGTTGCTAAACCTGCAATGATATTTGTTCCTGCACCGGTACTCGATTGTTGTACAATCTTTAGAATTGGTGCTTTACCAAGTCCTGTGTAATATTCAGTTACTGAAGAAATAACCGCGCCAACAACAAGTCCAACTAAAGTTGCATAAAACACACGCATTGATGATATGTCTTGCAAACCTTCGCCAAAAAATTCCATTTGCATGGTTTCAGGCAACATCCATGTTACAAGTCCATAACAAGAAATGGCTACAAGAATAATTGAAGTCCAATTCCCTTTGTTAAGTGCGCCCATAACTTGAGCCTCCTTAGCTTCATTACTTTTAATTTTCACTAATAAAGTTCCTATAATAGAGATGATTATCCCAGCGCCTGCAATAGCCATAGGTAATAAAATTGGGCCAATTCCACCAAAGTCATCTGAAATACTTCCACCCATATCGTTAATCACATAGTTACCAAGGACCATCGCCGCAAGAACAGTTGCAACATATGAACCAAATAAATCTGCACCCATTCCGGCTACATCTCCAACGTTATCACCAACATTATCTGCAATTGTTGCAGGGTTTCTAGGGTCATCTTCAGGAATTCCTGCCTCAACTTTTCCAACCAAATCAGCACCCACATCAGCAGCTTTGGTGTAAATACCTCCACCAACTCGAGCAAAGAGTGCAATAGATTCAGCACCAAGTGAAAATCCAGCAAGTGTTTCAAGAACAATAGTCATATCCATTGTACTGGTCCATTGACCATCCATAAAGAAATGGAAGAAAATTATAAAAAATACCGTTAAACCTAAAACTGCAAGACCAGCAACACCAAGACCCATTACCGTTCCGCCACCAAAAGAAATTTTTAGTGCATTAGGAAGACTGGTTTTTGCGGCTTGGGTAGTTCTGACATTAGTTTTTGTAGCGATTTTCATTCCAATATTCCCTGCATATGCAGAAAAAATAGCACCAAAAATAAAGGCAACTACTATGAGTATATGTGTTGTCGGAACGATAAATGATACTGCCGCAAGTGCGATACTTACTACCAAAACAAAAATTGAGAGCAGTCTGTATTCTGCTCTTAAAAAGGCTAAAGCACCTTCATAGATGTAGTCAGAAATTTCCTTCATCTTACCATCTCCTGCATCTTGCTTCATTACCCAGGACTGCTTTGTCCACATGTAAACTAATCCTAATACTGCCATCACAATTGGCATGTATATCATCATTGATTCCATAATTTAATTTTAATTTATTTTAAAGGCCACAAATGTAATGAATTGAATAAGAATAGAAAAACCTATTTTTTTACTTTTTTTAGAACCCCTGTAATTTATTTATACAGTACTTTTTTTACGGCCTTAACAACATCATTGCTGTTAGGTAACCACTCCTCCAATAAAACAGGAGAATAAGGCGCAGGTGTATCCGCTGTGTTTATTTTAATGATCGGTGCATCGAGATAGTCAAAAGCTTTTTGCTGCACTTGATATGTAATTTCTGTTGAAACATTTCCAAAGGGCCATGCTTCTTCCAAAATAACAAGTCTATTTGTTTTTTTAACAGATTGCAAAATTGAATTGATATCCAATGGACGTACAGTTCTTAAGTCAATAACTTCACAAGAAATACCTTCTTTTTCTAAATCATCTGCTGCCTTGTATGCTTCTTTTATAATTTTACCAAATGAAACTACGGTCACATCAGTTCCTGCTCTTTTAATTTCAGCAACTCCAATAGGTAAAACATACTCCCCTTCAGGAACCTCACCTTTATCGCCATACATTTGCTCACTTTCCATAAATATGACTGGATCATCGTCGCGAATTGCTGCTTTAAGTAAACCTTTTGCATCGTATGGGTTGGAAGGTACTATTACTTTAAGCCCTGGACAGTTTGCATACCAACTCTCGAAAGCCTGGGAGTGGGTAGCAGCCAATTGCCCTGCCGAAGCCGTTGGGCCTCTAAATACAATAGGGCACTTAAACTGACCTCCAGACATTTGTCTAATTTTAGCAGCGTTATTAATGATTTGATCTATGCCTACTAATGAGAAATTAAACGTCATAAACTCCACGATTGGTCTGTTGCCAGTCATCGTAGACCCTACAGCTATTCCTGAAAAACCAAGCTCTGCAATTGGAGTGTCAATCACACGCTTTTCGCCAAATTCATCAAGCATGCCTTTTGATGCTTTGTATGCACCATTATATTCCGCAACTTCCTCGCCCATCAAATATATACTTTCATCACGACGCATTTCTTCGCTCATGGCTTCACAAATTGCTTCTCTAAACTGTATTGTTTTCATTCACTAATTTTTGATGGGGCAAAAATAAGAATAATGTACAATAATAATTACATCATTTGTTTAAAATTTCCTATGCATGCATAGGAAATATGAACTTTTTTTGTACCTTCGCTTAAATATTTAATAGAAACGTTAAAATACCCAAATAATGAAAATATTAGTATGTATAAGCCATGTCCCTGACACCACTTCAAAAATAAATTTTACTAATGATAATACTGCTTTCGACACCAATGGTGTTCAGTTTGTTATAAACCCCAATGATGAATTTGGTTTGACCAGAGCCATGTGGTTTAAAGAAAAGCAAAACGCGACTGTCGATGTGGTAAATGTTGGTGGTCCAGAAACAGAATCAACCCTTAGAAAGGCCTTAGCCATAGGTGCTGATGCTGCCTTTAGAATAAATACAACGCCTACAGATGGTTATGCAGTTGCTAAAGAACTTTCAAAAGTTGCAGTAGATGGAAATTACGACTTAATCATAGCGGGGCGTGAATCCATTGATTACAACGGCGGTATGGTTCCTGGGATGATGGCTGCCGAGCTAGGCGCCAGCTTTGTGAACAACTGTATTTCATTAGAAATTGACGGTACTAATGCAACCGCAGTACGAGAAATTGACGGCGGAAAAGAAACACTATCAAGCACTTTACCCTTGGTCATAGGAGGTCAAAAAGGCTTAGTTGAAGAAAGTGATCTGAAAATTCCAAACATGCGTGGAATCATGATGGCCAGAAAAAAACCATTAACGGTTTTGGAACCAGCACAGCAACAAACATGTACATCATCCGTAAAATTTGAAAAACCTGCTCCCAAAGGAGCAATCAAAATGGTTGATGCCGATAATATTGATGAACTTATTGATCTTTTGCATAACGAAGCGAAAGTCATCTAAAATTTTAAAAATATGCCTGTACTTGTATATATAGAATCTGAAAATAAGATGTTTAAAAAAGCAGCTTTAGAAGTTGCTTCATATGGCAGAGCTGTAGCGAACACTCTAAACACCAGCCTGAGTGCTGTAGTTTTCAATACTGAAGACTGCTCGCAATTGGCTGACTATGGAGTTGATAAAGTATTGACAGTCAATCACTCAAATGGTTTTAATGCAAAAGTGTATGCCGATGTTATTGCTCAAGCTGCTCTGAAAGAAAGCGCCAATGTAATTGTTTTAAGCAGCAGCGCTGATAGTCGATACCTCGCTCCAATTTTGGCAGTAGGACTGAAAGCAGGATACGTGCCAAATGTTGTAGAGCTTCCCAAGACGCAACCCTTTTCAGTTAAAAGGACAGCATTTAGTAACAAAGCATTTTGTGAAACACAAATCACAACAGAAGTTAAAATCATTGGTTTATCCAATAACGCTTTTGGCCTTATTGAGCACCCCACGTCCTTGCAATCAGAAGCATTTTCACCACAAATTACATCGTCAGACATAAGTGTTGAAAAGGTAGATAAGGCAACAGACAAAGTTTCTATTGCAGACGCAGAAACTGTAGTTTCAGCAGGTAGGGGATTGAAAGGCCCTGAAAATTGGAATATGATCGAAGAACTTGCGGACGTACTTGGTGCTGCTACGGCTTGTTCAAAACCTGTTTCAGACTTAGGCTGGAGGCCACACAGTGAACACGTTGGTCAAACAGGGAAACCTGTTGCTAGCAATCTTTACATTGCCATAGGAATTTCTGGAGCTATTCAGCATTTGGCAGGAATAAACTCATCCAAAGTAAAAGTGGTGATAAATACTGACCCTGAGGCACCATTTTTTAAAGCTGCTGATTATGGCATTGTAGGAGATGCCTTTGAGGTTGTGCCCAAATTGATTGAAAAACTTAAAACATTTAAAGCGCAAAACAGTTAATCTGTTTCACATTCAATTATTTATAATTTACTTTTTAGTCCAATTTATTAAAACTTAGATGGTTAAGTTTGGTATTTTAGGAATTAAAACTGTTATTTGTTAGTACAAATAATGAGCTTAGTCCGTCTTAACATAAAGGGTATATCGTACAGTCAAACGCAAAGCGGTGCTTATGCACTGATTCTCAGCGAGGTAGATGGTGAACGAAAACTCCCAATTGTGATTGGTGCATTTGAAGCACAGTCCATCGCAATACCTCTAGAGAAAGATATTCGACCACCAAGACCTTTGACACACGATTTGTTCAAAAATTTTTCAGACCGGTTCGATATTGTAGTCAAGCAGGTTATTATTCATAAGCTTGTCGATGGTGTATTTTATGCTTCTCTTATTTGCGAACGAGACAGCAAAGAAGAAGTTATTGATGCGCGTACAAGCGACGCCATCGCGCTTGCCTTACGCTTTTCTGCACCTATTTTTACCTACAAAAACATTCTCGAAAAAGCAGGTATTATTCTGAAAATTAACCCTGACGATCCAGAAAAATCTGATGACACTCTTGTTTTTGAAGAAGTATCAATGGACACTTCTTCTGAAGATTTAGAGAAAGAAGATTCTTATAAAAACCTTTCCCTAGCTGAACTTGAAGACCTACTTCAAAAAGCTGTTTCTGATGAAAATTATGAAGTTGCAGCAAAAATAAGAGACGAAATTTCAAAACGCTAAGATTAACTCACATGAATAAAGTAATTGCAGTATTTTTTACCATCAGCAGCCATACGCTTTTTGCACAAGATGGTGTGTCTCAAATAATTGAAAATCAAGGATTTAGTCTAGATAGTTTCCTTAGAGGTATTCTTGGAATGGTCGTTCTTTTAGGGATTTGTATTGCTTTAAGCACCAACAGAAAAGCAATTAATTGGAGAACCGTAGGGTTTGGCTTAGGGATACAATTGCTCTTAGCCTTGGCTGTATTGAAGGTTGAATTTGTTCAGAAAATATTCAAAGGAATAGGATCTATTTTTTTAGCGGTACTTGACTTTACTCAAAAAGGAACAGAATTTTTATTTGCAGCCTTTTCTACTGGTGAAATTGAAGCACCACTAAATACTTTTGCGATTTCAATTCTTCCTACTATTATTTTCTTTTCGGCCCTAACTTCTGTTTTATTTTACTTGGGTGTTATACAGAAAGTTGTGAAAATATTTGCTTGGCTATTAACAAAATTACTTCAAGTTTCTGGGGCTGAGAGTCTAAGCGTAGCGGGGAATATTTTTTTAGGACAAACTGAAGCACCTCTGATGATAAAAGCTTATTTAGAAAAAATGAACCGTTCCGAAATTCTATTGGTGATGATTGGTGGAATGGCAACTGTTGCAGGGGGTGTACTTGCCGCATATATTGGGTTTCTAGGGGGCGAAGACGAAATTCTTAGACAGTATTATGCAAAACACCTTCTAACAGCATCTGTTATGGCAGCACCAGGGGCGATTGTAATCTCAAAAATTTTATACCCTCAAACCGAAGCCATCAATAACGATCTTGTAGTTTCGCAAGAAAAAGTGGGAACCAACATCCTGGATGCCATCGCTAATGGAACCACCGAAGGGCTTAAACTTGCCTTCAATATAGGCGCCATGCTTCTGGTTTTTCTAGCATTTATAGCGATGCTCAACGGGATCTTGGGATGGTTAGGAGATTTTGGAGGCTTAAATGAATGGGTGCAGACAAACACTCCATACCAACAGTTCTCGTTAGAACTGATACTTGGCTATGCTTTTGCACCACTAATGTGGCTCATCGGTATAGCAAAAGATGATGTCGCACTTATGGGACAACTGCTCGGGATTAAACTCGCTGCCAGTGAGTTTGTAGGCTACATCCAACTTGCAGATCTTAAAGATCCTATGGCTTTAGTTCATCTTAAATATGAAAAATCAATTATCATGGCAACCTATATGCTTTGCGGCTTTGCTAATTTCGCATCGATTGGAATTCAAGTTGGGGGAATTGGTTCATTAGCACCAGGGCAAAGAAAAACACTTTCTGAATTGGGAATGAAGGCTCTTGTAGGGGGAACCATTGCGTCCCTGCTATCTGCCACAATTGCTGGGCTTATCATAGGGTAATAAAGCCGTTAATAACTTTTCAAATTAATCCCAAAACACGCTTTATAATCTTCTTAGCATTAATTATTTTTAAACTGTAATAACTAACCCTTTTTATGAAGCAATATTTGGACTTAGTAAACCATGTTTTGGAACATGGGAATGAAAAGAGCGACCGTACGGGGACGGGAACAAAAAGTGTTTTTGGATACCAAATGCGTTTTGATCTAAGCAAAGGCTTTCCTATGGTGACAACAAAAAAACTTCACCTAAAATCTATTGTTCATGAACTATTGTGGTTTCTAAAAGGAGATACTAATACAAAATATCTTACCGACAATGGCGTACGTATTTGGAATGAATGGGCAGACGATAATGGCGATTTAGGCCCAGTTTATGGCCACCAATGGCGTAACTGGAACAGTGACGAAATTGATCAAATTAAATCTGTTATCCACACCCTTAAAACAAACCCAAACAGCAGGAGAATGTTGGTTTCAGCATGGAACCCATCCGTTTTGCCAGATACCTCTAAATCTTTTTCAGAAAATGTAGCAAATGGAAAAGCAGCACTCCCGCCTTGCCATGCCTTTTTTCAATTTTATGTTCACCAAGGCAAGTTGTCTTGTCAGCTTTACCAGCGTAGTGCTGATATCTTTTTAGGAGTACCCTTCAATATTGCTTCTTATGCTTTATTTACCATGATGATGGCTCAAGTTTGTGGATACGAAGCTGGAGATTTTGTTCATACTTTTGGTGATGCGCATATCTATAGCAATCACTTAGAGCAGCTAGAATTGCAACGCTCAAGAGAACCACACCCCTTACCAAAAATGATCCTTAATCCTGAGGTAAAAGATATATTTGACTTTACTTTTGAAGACTTTACACTACTTGATTATAGTCATCACCCTCACATCAAAGGCAAAGTTGCTGTATAATTTCATCTGAAAACGCTATTTTTGCGGACTAAGTTTAATCTATTGAACAAAGTAAAACATCAAATACTGACTATAATTGTTGCTGTATCAGAAAATCAAGTGATTGGTAAAGACAATGATTTGATTTGGAAATTGAGTTTGGACCTCAAACGCTTCAAATCATTAACTTCAGGGCATCATATAATAATGGGGCGAAAAACATTTGAAAGTTTTCCAAAACCGCTGCCCAACAGAACACATGTGGTGATCACACGGCAAAAGGATTATAAAGCCCCGGAAGGTGTTATCGTTGTAAATTCATTAGAAAAAGCAATTCAGGCCTCAAAATCAGATTCATCACCATATATTATTGGAGGTGGAGATGTTTATAAACAAGCTTTAGCAATCGCAGACCGTGTTGAACTTACACGAGTTCATGCCCATTTTGAAGGAGATACCTTTTTTCCTGATTTGGATTTGAGTCAATGGAAAGAAAGCAATAATAAATTCATTCACAAGGATGAGAATCATGCCTTTGACTTTAGTTTTATAACATACATAAGGCAATAATTTTTAAATTAATATAATATCAGAAGATGAACGCATATATTTTTCCTGGTCAAGGCGCACAATTCTCAGGAATGGGACAAGAGCTATACGAACACTCTTCATTAGCTAAAAACATGTTTGAAGAAGCCAATTCGATTTTAGGTTTCGACATTACCAAAACCATGTTTGAAGGAAGTGCAGAGGACCTGAAACAAACAAATGTAACACAACCAGCTATCTTTATCCACTCCGTGGTTTTAGCCAAAAGCATGGGTGATCGTTTCAAGCCTGAAATGGTTGCAGGACATTCTCTAGGTGAATTTTCAGCATTAGTTGCCAACAATACTTTAAGTTTTGAACATGGGTTAAAACTTGTAGCGCAACGTGCTGATGCCATGCAAAAAGCATGTGATTCAACAGAAGGGACTATGGCTGCTGTTTTAGGACTAGAAAATGAAGTAGTAGAATCTGTTTGTAAAGGCATTGAAGGGATTGTTGTTGCAGCCAACTACAATTGCCCTGGTCAATTGGTGATTTCAGGTGCAATTGAGCCGATTCATACTGCTTGTGAACTATTGAAAGAAAAAGGAGCGCGTCGTGCATTGGTCCTGCCCGTTGGCGGAGCATTTCATTCACCATTGATGGAGCCCGCTCGTGAACAGTTAGCTTCAGCTATTGAACAAACAATATTTAGCACACCAAGCTGTCCTATTTATCAAAATGTTACAGCAAATGCAGTTGATGATACTGCGAAAATCAAGACTAATTTGATTGCGCAACTTACCTCACCTGTACGTTGGACCCAGTCTGTAGAACAAATGATTGCTGACGGTGCTCAACACTTTATTGAGGTTGGCCCTGGTAAAGTGTTACAAGGATTGGTAAGAAAAATAAACAGAGAAGCAAACACAAGCGCAGCTGATTTAGAATAATAAGAATATGAACAAAAGAGTTGGATTTATCCTTTTTTTAGTCCTATTAAACATTGGTCTAGATCAGATTACTAAACACATTGTAAGAGCTGAGGTTGTTCCAGGGTCTAGAACTGAAGTTGTTGGTGAGCTACTACAACTGATGAACGTCGAAAATTCTGGAGCATTTTTGGGTATGGGAAGTGAATTTCACCCAACGATAAAGCTTATTTTTCTTTTGATTCTTCCCGTAATCGTATTGGGAGTTGTACTTCATTATCTATTCATTAATACTGAGCTCGATAAGTTCTCAATAGTTGGGTTTAGTGCTGTTGCAGGAGGTGGTATTGCCAATCTGTATGATCGATTCATGTTTGGATCTGTAACAGATTTCTTATTTATGGATTTTGGATTTGTTCAAACCGGAATTTTCAATGTCGCAGATTTATCAGTGACAACAGGAATGATATTGCTCATTATTGCTTCATACAAGCAAAAAAAGGAAACAACACTAGAAAGCTAATTTCTATTTTTTGTAAATCTTACCCGCTTTCATTACAAAATCTATGCGTTCCATAGCAGAAATATCGTCTATGGGATTAGAATCAGTGGCTACAATATCAGCTATATAATCAGTTTTGATTTGACCTAATTGATCGGCTAAACCCAAGACTTTAGCGTTAGTAATGGTTGCCGACTGAATCGCTTCCATTTCTGGCATCCCCACTTCGACCATATACCCAAACTCTTTAGCATTAAGCCCATGAGGAAAAACTCCAGCATCGGTTCCAAAAGCAATGGGCACACCGCGCTTGTATGCTTTGGCGAAAGTACTTTGTATTTTGGGTCCTATCTCTAAAGCTTTTGGAACAATAATTTCAGGGTAAAATCCATCAATTTTTGCATTTTCAGCAACAGCTTTCCCAGCTGTGATTGTGGGTACAAAATAAGTGCCATACTCTTTCATTAAGTCCATGGTTTTTATGCTCATTTTTGTCCCATGTTCAATGGTTGTAACGCCACCAATTACCGCGCGCTGCATTCCCTCATCACCATGCGCATGTGCCGCTATAATCATTCCGTAATCTTTAGCCGTTGCGCAAATTGCTTTTACTTCTTCTATTGTAAACTGGGGATTTTGACCATTTTTCGCAACGCTCAACACACCACCTGTAGCAGTAATTTTAATGTTATCCGCGCCATTTTTATAACGTTGCCGCACGGCCTTACGTGCTTCATCAGGGCTGTTAATTACGCCTTGCTCAGGACCTGGGTCTCCCATCAGAAGTTTGTTTCTACCATTAGTTGGGTCAGCATGACCTCCTGTAGTAGCAATAGCCTTGCCTGCAGTAAAAATTCTAGGCCCTACAATCGTATTGTTATTGATGGCATTTCTCAGTGCAATATTAACCCCCGTACCACCGAGATCACGTACAGTAGTAAACCCTGCCAAAAGAGTAATTTCTGCATAATTAACCGATTTGAACGCCACATCAGCTTCATTTGCGGTAAACTGGTCCATGTAACGTGCAGGATTATATTCATTTTCCATATGCACATGCATATCGATGAGCCCTGGCATTATAGTTTTAGATTTTAAATCTACAACTACATCTTTGGGATTTTCAGGAACTACAAAACCGTTTTTAATGGCCTTTATTTTTTCACCTGAAACAATAACTGTTTTTTTGGTTAGTACCACACCCTTTTCGGTGTCAATAAGTTGACCACAATGCAAATATATATTTTGAGCAGCACTCAAATTCATTTGCAATACACATAAGATAAAAATTAGCTTTTTCATGATTTTTGTTTTTAAGTTAAGTAAGCCAAAACTGAGCTAGTGATAAATTCTATTTGTTCATCGTCAAGTTCAGTATGCATTGGGAGTGAAATTACTTCATTGGATAGTTGGTTAGTGATTCGGAAATCTTTATCGTCGTAACGATCGTCTTGATATGCTTTTTGGTTGTGCAATGGAATAGGATAATATACACCGCATGGGATACCTTTTGCATTAAGGTGGTCTACCAAACCATCTCGATCCACATTTTTAAGTTTTAAGGTGTACTGATGAAAAACGTGACAATCGCAGTTATCACATAGTGTAACACATCCATTCCCCGCTTTTGGCGTTATAATATTGGGGTGATCTTTAAATGCTAAATTATATTTTCGAGCGGTATTCTGACGCGCTTTATTATAGGAATCTAAATGCGGTAATTTAGCATCTAAAACAGCTGCCTGAATTGAGTCTAACCTAGAATTCACCCCTACCACATCGTGATGATAGCGTTTGTACATTCCGTGATTTACAATTCCACGGATGGTATGGGCTAAATCATCGTCGTTAGTGAAAATGGCACCGCCATCCCCATAGCATCCCAAATTTTTAGATGGAAAGAAGGAAGTTGAAGCGATATGACCAATAGTGCCAGCCTTGGCTTTGGTTCCATTTTTTGAAGTGTAGGTAGCCCCTATTGCCTGAGCGTTGTCTTCTATAACATATAATTGGTGTGCTTTGGCTAGTTCCATAATTTCGTCCATATGAGCACACTGGCCGAATAAATGTACTGGCACTATGGCTTTTGTCTTTGGGGTAATTGCCTTTTTAATTGCTTGTATATCGATGTTGAAATTTTCAGAATCAACATCGACCAATACAGGAGTCAAGCCTAAAAGAGCAATAACTTCGACAGTTGCAGCAAATGTGAAATCGGCTGTAATAACCTCATCACCAGGCTTCAACCCAAGGCTCATCATGGCAATTTGCAAAGCATCGGTACCATTGGCACAAGGAATTACATGTTTTACGCCTAGATAATCTTCAAGGTTTTTTTGAAACGTTTTAACTTTTGGACCATTGATGAATGAAGTTGTATCAATCACCTCTTGTATAGAAGAATTGACCTGGTCTTTTATAGGAGCGTATTGACCTTTCAGATCAACCATTTGAATTTTTTTCATAGTGCTATTTTAATGAACAAATCTGCAAATTTGTACCTTACAAAAATACAAAAATAGCATTGGGCAAATGCTAAAATTAAGATAAAGAATGTATTTTTGTTTTAAACTAAAGCACTTTGATGGCTGTCTATAATCTTATAATTAAATTGACTCGAACCTTGCTTCCAGTACTCGGAGGTATGAGTAAAAAACTAAAAAAAGGGATTGATGGCCGTAAAAACACCTTCAAAATTCTTCAAGAAAACATCCATAAAGACGATCAGGTCTTTTGGTTCCATTGTGCCTCACTTGGAGAATATGAACAAGGGCTACCGGTCTTCGAACTATTAAAATCTAAATATCCAAAATCAAAAATAGTACTCTCTTTTTTATCGCCATCTGGATACGAGATTCGCAAGCAAAATCCAATTACATCAATCGTAGTGTATTTACCCTTAGACACTAGAAAACAGGTTCAACGGTTTTTGGCATCGACCCACCCAAAACTAGTAGTCTTTGTGAAATATGAATTCTGGCCAAACTACCTTAAAGCGTTAAAAAATCATAACGCAAAAGTTATTTTAATTTCAGCATTGTTGCGCCCCGATCAGCATTTCTTTAAGTTTTATGGGAAACAATGGCAAAAGCTGTTTTTTAGTTTTGATCATATTTTTACGCAAAATATCGAGTCTAAAGAATTACTCAAAGAAATTGGATACACTAAAGCTACAGTTGCGAAAGACAATAGATTTGACCGTGTTTCAAATCAATTAAAAGAAAACAACTCACTTCCATTTATAAACGAATTTGTAGACGAAAAGTTTTGTGTTGTTGCAGGAAGCACATGGAAAGAGGACGAAGATATTTTAGTTCCATACGTTCAAAATGCAGATCAAAAAATGAAATTTATCATCGTCCCTCATTCTATTGAGGAACAGGGCATCCAAAGATTGAAAAAATATTTTGGCGTTAAAGCAGTCTTATATTCAGAATATAAACACGAGGAGCTGTCAGAAAAACAAGTTTTTATCGTTGACACTGTAGGCTTACTCTCTAAGATCTACAACTATGCTGATATAGCTTATGTTGGCGGTGGTATGGGCTCAAGCGGACTACACAATGTACTGGAACCAGCCGTATTTGCCGTGCCTATAATTATAGGTAAAAATTTCAGTAAATTTCCAGAAGCTAAAGAATTGATGAACTTAGGAGGGCTAATCAGCATCGACAGTGCTGCAAGCTTTAGTAGTGCGCTTGATACATTTGTCGAAGACATGGAGTTTCGTGAAAAAAGCGGGGAGAAAAATAAAGCATACATAGAAAAAAACACAGGTGCTTCTTCAACTATTTTAAAGGCAATTGGTCTTTTGCTTAAAGATTAATGTCTTTATAAACCTTAATATAATCAATGATAAATTCTTGTGGAAATATAGTATCATCTACTTCAAAACCTCCAAAGTAACCCCCAACAGCTAAATTAAGAATCAAGTAAAATGGCTTATCAAAAGGCCAAATTTCAGCTGTTTTTTCGGTAGGTGCAAAGGTGTAAATTTCTTGATCATCAATAGAAAATTTAATTTGGCTTTCGTTCCAATGCATTTTGTAGATATGAAATCCAGTTTCAATTTCTTCTACAGTCGTTATTTTTGTGTTTTTTGAGATACCATAACTGTCCTTGGTGTGCAGTGTGGTGTGGATTTTTCCAGGCATTCTTCCCACATATTCCATGATATCTATTTCACCGCAATTTGGCCAATAATTTTCGTCAATATCATGCCCTAGCATCCAAATCGCTGGCCATACGC
This sequence comes from Bacteroidota bacterium, assembly GCA_027593245.1. Lineage (GTDB taxonomy): Bacteria > Bacteroidota > Bacteroidia > Flavobacteriales > Flavobacteriaceae > UBA3537. The sequence continues at coordinate 40,913 of JAQCJC010000008.1, forward strand.
CTAATCCTTTTGGGAGTTTTGCTTTGACTTCAACAGTTCCGTATTGAAACTCTATTTTATCTTTTGTTGTAATGCGGCCTGAAAAATATTGATCTCCTTGTTTGGTTGCTTTAATGACTAGTTTTTCGTCACGTACAAAGACGTTTTCTTTTGTGTAGTGCTGATATTCTTTATTACCCCATCCACAGAGGTTTGGACATCCGTCCCCTAACTCATAGTTCCAATGATTTAAATTCAAAAAAGATTGTTCAAAATCTTCCGTAAATATGATACGTTTCCCTGGATTATCGCCCGTTTTTTGAATTAGAGCAATAGATAATATGATTAAAATTCTAAACAACATCATAATTTAAATTTGGTATTAAGTTTTGTTGTGGAATCTCCTCCAACATATATAGAAAAGTCACCAGGTTGTACTGTAAAGTTTCCATCATTATCATAAAATCCAAGTTGAGTTTCGGTAAGCGTGAAATGTACTGTTTTGGTTTGATTCGGGTTTAAATCAATGAGTTCAAATCCTTTAAGACTCTTTATGGGTTGTGTTGGTCTAGCGAAGTGGTCTTTTATGTACAACTGAACGACTTCTTTACCCTGAACATTACCTGTATTGGTAACTTCCACACTAACATCAATTGTTGTGTCAGTTTGACTATTAATTTTTAGATTGCTGTAAGCAAACGTGGTATAACTTAGGCCATATCCAAAAGTATAAAGCGGCGCATTCTGTTCATCTTGGTAATGCGACCAAAACACTTCATCAGTTGATGGTAAGGTTGGCCTTCCGGTACTTTTGTAATTGTAATAAATGGGTACTTGCCCTAAAGATTTAGGAAACGACATTGGAAGTTTGCCGCTGGGATTATAGTCTCCGTATAGTACCTGTGCAATTGCATTTCCACTTTGGGAGCCCAATTGCCAGGCTTCGACTATTGCTGGAATGTATTGGTCTGCCCAATCCAATACGAGCGGTCTACCGTTGTTGAGTACGAGGATGATGTTTTGGTTGACTTTAAAAACTTGTTCTAAAAGTTCTTGCTGTAGCCCAGGGAGCCCAAGCTGTGTCCTGCTTCTTCCCTCTCCACTATGAAAACCATGTTCCCCCAGAACCATCACTACAACATCTGATTTTTTGGCAAGTTTTATTGCTGCTGGAAAATCACTTTTATCTGTGGTGTTAATATTCAATTCTTTGGCGAATTCTAAAGCTCCCGTATTGAGCTTGACGCCCACAGAAAATTCAAGATTATTGCCTTCATATGTCTTCATTCCTTCAAGGACTGACACTGCTGAATTCTTTTCTGCTGCTAAAATCCAATTACCGAGCGGACTTGTTTTATCGTCTGCAAGATCACCAATAAGGGCTATATTAAGCCCTTTCTTTTTTAGCGGCAATAGTTGATTTTTATTTTTTAAAAGCACTATTGACTTTTTGGCCATTTCTAAAGTGGCTTCTTGAAATTTTTCATGGCCAATGGTCGCCTTTTCACGCTCAATGTTACAGTATTTATATGGGTCATCAAAAAGCCCTAACTCAAATTTTACACGTAATATTCGTCGTACAGCATCGTCTATAAGGGCTTCCTGGACTACTCCAGATTTGACCAAATCAGTCAAATGATCGACATACGCCAAAGATTGCATATCCATGTCGGATCCTGCCTCTACAGCAATTTGAGCAGCTTGTTTGGCATCTTTGGCATAACCATGTTCTACCATTTCTTCAATTGAACCCCAATCGGATACCACAAAACCATCAAAATTCCATTGATCTTTTAGTAGCGTACGCTGAAGATATTGACTCCCTGTTGCAGGAACGCCATTGAGTTGACTAAACGAATTCATAAAGGTTCTAACCCCAGCTTCAATGGTTGCTTTAAATGGAGGCATAACCATATTATGCAAAGTTTGAGTGCCTATATCAACTGAATTGTATTCTTTGCCGGCTTCGGGAAAGCCATAACCAGCAAAATGTTTGGCACAAGCAGCTATGGTTGTTGGAGCTGATAGGTCATCGCCTTGAAAGCCCTTTACTCTTGCAAATGCAATTTTTGAACCTAAATAGGGGTCCTCTCCTGCGCCTTCCATAACACGTCCCCAACGTGCATCTCTTGAAATATCGACCATTGGTGCAAAAGTCCAATTGATTCCTGCAGCTGAGGCTTCTAAAGCTGCATTTTTAGCCGATAATTCTATAGCTTCTAAGTCCCAACTTGCAGCTTCAGCCAAAGGAATTGGGCTAATGGTTTTAAAGCCATGAATTACGTCAAACCCAAAGATTAAGGGGATTCCTAAACGCGTTTCTTCTACCGCAATTTGTTGTAATTTTCGAACATTTTCAACTCCGTGAACATTGAGCATGGACCCTACAAGTCCATTTTTAAGTTGCTCAAATTGTACGGCTGCTGAGCCTTCTTTTGGAGCAGGCCCAGTAACATCCCAAAAACTAGAATATTGATTCATTTGACCAATTTTCTCTTCAAGCGTCATTTTAGACAATAAAGAATTTAAACGATCATCAATGGATTGCATATTGGATTCTGAAGCACATGAATTGAACACAAAAAAACAAATTAATGTGAATATTTTCAGCTTGACTTTGATCATTTTTATTGATACAATCTAATGTAATCTACTTCCATCACATCTTGCGTGAAATTTGGATCGATTTCGCCGCCTAAAGTACCGCCCATGGCGACGTTAAAAATTAGAAAGAAGTTTTCATTGAAGGGAAAATAAGGTCCAACTCCAGAATCTACTGTGTTCATGGAAAAATATTCAACTCCATCTAAATATGATTTGATACTTGTTGGGGTCCAATCGATGGAATAAATATGCCAATCAGAAGATGTGTTGTTAGCCGTTTCGAGGCCGTATTCTCCACGTTCACCATTAGAAAGCTTCCAATGCAACGTTGATTTTACTCTATTCTTATCTTGGAATTGTTCCATGATATCAATTTCACCACATTGAGGCCACCCAACTTCTGGGAAATTTGACCCTAACATCCATAATGCAGGCCAAGTTCCTTGTGCAGATGGTAACTTAGCACGAATTTCTATAAGCCCATATTTAAATTCGAATTTATCTTGTGTTTTAATACGAGCAGAGGTGTATGCCCCGTTGGATTGTTTTATTGCTGTGATTTTTAAAATTCCACCCTCTTTTTTTATGTTATTAGAACTTGATGTGTAGTTTTGAACTTCTTGGTTCCCCCATCCATCAGAACCATTTCCAAGCTCATAAGTCCATATGTTAGGATTTATTTCTCCATTTCCGTCAAATTCGTCTGACCAAACAAGAACATCATTGTTTCCAGAACCACCACTACCTAAAACATAAACGGTTAGATTCGTTATTTTACTGATACGGTCGTCAGTACTGGAGTATGCATAAACATATAAAGGAAACTGATTAGTTCCTAAATCTGTAACTGTATATGAAAATAATCCGGTGGTGTTTTGTGTTTCCGTACCACTATTTCCTACTTTAAAACCATATTCTACCGCATCTGTAGCTGAAGCCGTAACCGAAAATTGTCCTGAACCATCCCCATTTGGATTTTGGTCGTCTTGCCCTTCAATTGTAACATTGACCACGAGATTAGAAGGGATAACTTGCTGTGATCCGCCACCACCATTGTTACCACCGCCACCGCCAGAAGATCCGCTATCGCCTCCAGATGAGCATGAAAAAGTTAGTGCTGATAAGCTTAAAAGGATACTAAGAATGGATAAAAGGGAATTATTTTTCATCTTAAAAAGAGATAAAGAGGCAGATAAAACTATCTGCCTCGTATATTTTAAATAAATTATTCAGATTTATATCTAGCATACCACGCAAAGCCGCCTCCTTCTTGTATACAACGTACATGAAGCGTATTTGCAGTAATGGATATGATGTCATATTCTACATCACCTACATACCACCCCATAAATCCACCGTCTGACAGTTTAAAAGCTGTTTGACGGTATGGTTCTCCAGTATTAATATCAACGCCTTCAAGTGCAGCTTTTGAGGATGATGGGGAAAACGAAACGTTCTTTACTCCAAACATTGTTGTAGCTACTGATTCGTCATGACATGTATCGCCATCAACACCAATTACACCAGCATAAGCTCCGGGCACAAATGATGGCCCGGCTGTTTGCTCAAAGGTTAGACCGTTAGCTGTATTTGTAAATACAAATACATTGCTACCAGTCATGCAAGCTTTTTCAGGATCATCTGGTTGAATAGAATTCCACCAGTTAGGCCATGAAAAATCTAAATTACCATAATCATCTAACACTGGGCCTAAACCTATATAAGCAGGAGCATTTATATCCCAAACCCAAGTTTTACTATCACCTTCATTAGCTCCAGCCAAGAAAGTTTCAGCTTCTGCATCTTGAAAAGAACTATATACTTCAATATCGAAAGTTGTACTTGACAAGACACCTGCCGTACCTACTGCACTTACTATGACAGTGTACGAAGTTGTTCCTACTTGAGTATACCTGTGGGTGTAAATTCCTGAAGAATTTGTTGATGAATTACCATCACCAAAATTAAATTGATAGGCAAGTGCTCCATTTGCAGTAGCTGTAAATGTAACAAATCCTGTACCATCCCCATTTACATTAGTGTCATCTGCACCAGCAATATCAACTGTTACTTGTACATTGCTTGGAGAAGTGATTTGTCCAAAATCATGTTCATCTTCTTCACATGCTGTAAACACAAGCAGTGAAAGAAAAAGTACTGATAAA
>JAQCJC010000076.1 GCA_027593245.1 Bacteroidota bacterium
GTTAAAAAAAAAGGGCTCTTAAGAGCCCTTTTTATAAATATTTAACAATTTAATTTTTGTTCAGTAAAAAAGCAGCCTCATAAGTTGGTCCACAATTATTAGCTTCATCATCACTAATTACGATTGTAAATGACGAATCATCATTTGAGTCATAAATCCCATTTGTATCTGCAGGTCCTATTGTAGTAGTTCCACCACAACCAACTCCTGTCACTTGTCCTGTAGGAACTATAACATTGCCACATACCAAACTAAATGCAAAATCTATAGGAGTGAAAGCACCAAATTCTGGGTATGGAGAAACCGTCATAACTCTATCTGTTGGGTCAGCACCCATCTCAATAGTTACAGTTCCGTTCAAAAATACTGCTGAACCAAAAATACCAGTTGCAGTAGTGCTAAGAGTGTAAGATCCAGTAAAATCTGCATTTATAGGACAGTATTTGATAAGTGTAATAGTGTATTGAGAAAACGCTTCAGAGACCACCAAACTTGGGTCGTTAGAAGATAAATTCAATACAACAGTTTTTCCTTCTTCTGTTGAATTTTCAAAATCTGCTACAATATCAATAGTTGATGTAATATTTCCACTTACAAGTGTTCCATCTTGACCATCAGCAAAAGTGTAATCTACACCTAGAACAGCTGTTGATGAATCGTCTACTGTAACTGAGAATGTTGCATCACTGCTAACTAGAGTACTCGCACCAACTGTCGCGGATACGATGTTGCTAGCCCCGTCTTCAACGAGTAACGAACCGCTAGCTCCACTAAAACCGACGATAATATCTCTGTCTAAGTAAGGATAATCCCCTGTATCTCGATCACATGATGTAGCTATAATTGCCACAAGTGAGAGCGTTAAAATTTTAAATATATTTTTCATAAATTATAATTTTTAAATATTAAAGTGGTGTGTAAACAGAAACACCATTTTCACCATATCCGTCTGCGTACCATGAAATGGTAACAACTCCATTTGAATCTACACCATTTGTACCTCCTGGAAGTGGTATTATATTACCCCAAAAGTCTTGTTGACCTGACCAGGTAATGATTCCACAATTTTCGTTAAATACTAAAGGTTGTGCATAGGTTCCATAACTACTCGCGTAAGGACCAGATTCATATAATCCGCCACTAAATTCAGCAACAGAATAATTTCCATCTCCTAAATCTACAATTTCCATATCTTGAGTATTCACGTCAAAACTAGGTAAAAAGTCATGATAACCATATGTGGTTGTTACACTATACATACCAGCAATATCAGAAATACATAGTTGAACTATAAATAGATCGAACTGAGCATTAACCATCGCTCCGTCTCCAACCAAATTGATTACTAAATTTGAGCCCTCAGCAGTTGTACCTGCGAATATTCCCTGTACATCGATACTGCCAAAATAGCTCCCAGCTGGTATTGTTACAGACATGTCTGATAAAGAGTAGTCTAACCCTTGAACAGCTGTTGATGTTTCATCAATCTCTAATGTGTAACTTCTATCTGAAGTACTCAAGTCAGTAGCACCAACTTGTATAGAATATATATTTTCAGAGGAAGTAACAAAATAATTACCACTTACGCCATCTGTAAAGTACGCAACAGATGATTCTCCATTGAAATTATTAACATCTACACCATGGTCGTCTGTATCACTACAAGAAAAAACAAATGCAATTGCTAATAAAGAATAAATTATTTTTTTCATAATTTTCTAATTTTCTAATTTATAATTTTAGTTATATCCCGGATTTTGTTGAAATTCAGGAAATACATTGATTTCACCTATAGGGATAGGCATTTGAAACAAATGACTTCCAGCGGATAAATTTTGGAAAGCAGAAGGTACTGGTGTTCCAGTGCCGTCAATAAACTCTCCATCTGTAGCAGAGCGAGACACTCCTAGATTCCAACGCTTAAGGTCAAAAAGTCTGTGACCTTCAGCAAATAACTCCAGTCTTCTTTCTAATTGAATAGCTGCAATCAAGTCGTTCCCTGTTTCAGTACCAGCAGCATAATCACTATATCTATTAGCTCTTAGCTCATCTAATGCAGCAAGCGCTTGTGGTTCTTGGCCTAAAAAGTAATGAGCTTCAGCTTTGTTTAAAGCAACTTCTGCAGCACGTATTATTTTTGGATCAACCACCCCATTTTGCTGTCCTGTTTCTCCATACATTTTAAAAATAGCATTGTAAATTTCACCATCCTGATCAGGTAAGTTTGCTATATATGCATTTCGTCTAGCATCAGTACTCTGGTATAAGTTATTCAATTCGAATGAAACTACATACTCAGGGACTACTTCATTGTTTGCTGTAGACTGACTCCATTCAACTCCAATACTGACCCCATCCAGGTTTCTATCTTGATCGATTTTGAATAATACCCCAGCTTCAGAAGCATCTTTCCAAACTTGAGCAACTTCAGAAAAACTTGAAATTGAAGTAGTTACCTCATTCGCGGAATTAACAGCATTTTGGTACTCTCCCATGTAGAGATAGACTCTGCTTAAAAGTGCACTTACAACTTCTTTGTTAAGTCTGCCAACCCCGTTATCAGTATTTATAAGAGACTTAGCTGCTACTAGTTCATCTTTGATAAATTGGTAAGAATCTGCAACGTTTGGTCTTAGTTCTCTTACGTTTGGATCAATTCCTGTAATGATAGGAAGTCCAAGACTTTCCTCAGCACCATTTTGAGTTGGTATTTTACTGTAAACTCGAACCATATCAAATAGCGCTAGTGCTCTTGCCGCTCTTGCTTCTCCTATGAAATTGTTTTTATCAGCACCATCTTCAAGATTATCTATATTATTCAAGATTAGATTAGCTCTGTTCGTGACAATGTAAGGAGAGTATAACATTCCCCAAGCCAAGTTTGGAGAGTGTCTCCACTCATGGAAAGATTGATTAGAACGACGTCCTCTTTGTGCTAGTATTACGTTATCTGTCATAATGTCTGGAAGACTGAGTAGGCTTCCACCGTAATATGATCCACCTAAAAAGGCAGAGTATATCCCTCTTGTAGCAAACTCAAATTCAGAAGAATTTGTATAGTAGTCGCTTGGAGATAGTGAGTCATTTGGATTTTGAACCAATTCATCGTCACAAGACTGAACTAGTAAAAGACCAAATACAAATAATAATGTTTTAAATATATTTTTCATGTCTTAATTTAATTTAAAATTTAATATCAATTCCAACTGAAAATGATTTCAGGGTAGGATAACTGTAAAGATTGTAGTTACCAAAACCAACACTGTTTCCAGTTTCTCCACTACCAATACCTACTTCGGGATCACCATTAAAATGTGGTGCATATGTCCATAGATTTTGGCCTTGAACAAATACTCTTACTTTGGTTAATCCTAGGCTATCAATAGTACTTAATGGTAAATTGTAACCTACGGTTAGATTTCGTAATCTTATAAAGTCACCTTTTTGTAACCATCTATCAGAGTTTTGTTGCGCTTCATTTCCGTATAGAGGACTTGGAAGTACATCTGTATCTCCAGGATTTCTCCAATAATTAAATGCGTCTACTCTTTGGTTATCATTTACACTTTGCCCATCGCTTAACATGTTTGACTCCATGTAATTAAGGATGTAATTACCTTTTTTGAAGTAAAAGTCAGTAGCGATATCAAATCCTTTATAGTTTAAATAAAGGTTAAGACCTCCATCAAAATCTGCAATTGGAGATTTACCACTCATTAACACGTTAGCGTCCGAGTCATAAACATTTGTTATGTTTCCATCAGAGTCATAAAATAAAGGCTCTCCATTAGCAGGGTTAACACCAGCCCATTTAGGCAAGTAGAATGTATTGATTTCTTCCCCAATTCTAATTATATTATTTTCACGTATGATATCATCTCCATTAGGATTACTAGCAGAAGGTACAAGTTTTGTAACTTCATTGTCAACAAAAGCAATGTTTCCACCAAGAGTTAGTTGAAGATCTTTTGTTGAGATTGCATCCCAACTCAATTCCACTTCAAAACCTTTGTTAACCATTTCTCCAATATTACTAAAGATACTTCCATCTGGCTCACCACCTTGTGATGGCAGAGGCGCATTCAAAAGAAGATCAGATGTTGTTCTTTCGTAATAATCCACAACACCTCTAAGTTTACTGTCAAATAATGTAAATTCAGCACCTATATCGAAAATAAAATTCTTCTCGAATCCTAGGTCAACATTACCATTGTCAGATGGAATTGCTGTTGATTGACCATTAAGGCTACCAAAGCCTAAAGTTGCAAGCGACGCATAGGATCCAACACCATTTGCATTTCCTGAACTTCCGGCAGATGCACGTAGTTTGAAGTCGTTTATGACATCAAATTCCCACCAGTCTTCCTTGGCCATATTCCACGCTGCACTTGCAGATGCAAAAGTTCCTGATCTGTTGTTAATTCCAAATACAGAAGACAAATCGCGTCTTGCTGATGCAGTAAAGAAATACTTCCCATCATATCCATAATCAAGGAAAGCACCATAAGATAATATTGTGTTTTCAAATAAAGATGTTGATGTTGCATCAGGAAGAGCTGCTACAGACTGAACAGAGAAATCTGGATTTGAGAAACCTATACTTCTCAAAAGGTAAGATCTAGTTGTGTTTTTATTAAATTGGAATAGTCCGGTTAAAGTGACGTCATGTTTTTCAGCAAAAACTTTATTGTAGGACAATAAATTTGTAATAACGTAACTCAATGACATAGATCCATTGTCTGTTTTCGACCCTGGGTTGTCTGCATCTCCAACATAACCTTGAAGAACTGAATTAGGCTTCAAGTAATTTTCTCTTCTAAATCTAACATTTGTTGCACCAACTTGCAATGTGTTTGTGAGTCCTTCCGAAATTGTTGCCACAGCACTAATTCCTCCTAATATTGTAGTGTCGAATTCGTCTTCTGGATTGTTTACGATTGCTTCAGAAATTGAGTAACCATTTCCAGTTAGATTCCAAAGTGGTTGCCCGAATTCATCATATAAGATGTTATTGTCGTCGTCCACTTGGTATTTTGTTTCATAAGGGTTGTAATCGTACATCGCACGAAACGGGTTTTGAACGTTATTACGATCACGCGGTTCAGTTGAGTGAGTACTCGTAATGCTAAAGTTTGTTTTAACTTCAAGCCATTTCTTTGCTTTGTAAGTAACATTCAATCTAGCATTCATTCGTTCAAAACCACTAATGTCCTTAATAATACCAGTATTTCTGTCATGACCAACGCTCATGAAGTACGATAAGTCACTTGAACCACCTGCGATTGAAAGAGAATTAGATTGAACTGTAGAATCTTTAAGAAGAGTGTCAAACCAATCGGTTTCTCTTCCTAAAAGCCTGTCATACTCTGCTTGAGTTGAAATAGTAGCCCCAGGGACAGATTGTGCGTTTGGAACTCCCAAAGCAGCAAGTTCACGTTCGTACTGAATTTTTTGAGAAGCATTCATCATTTTGAAGTTATTTTTAATCATCTGTCCAGTTCCGATTCTTGAAGAAAGAGTAACTGTTGCTCCTCTATTTTCAAGACCAGACTTAGTGGTGATTAAAACTACACCGTTAGCAGCACGAGCCCCATAAAGAGAAGAAGTTGCAGCATCTTTTAATATTGATATACTCTCAATATCAACAGGATTTACAGAATTTAAATTGGGAGCAATCAATCCGTCAATAATGTAGAGTGGAGCGCTGGAAGCGTTAATTGATCCAATACCACGTATACGTACAAATGCAGTTTGTCCTGGTTTACCGTTTCCTGCTACAACTTGAACACCCGGTGCAATACCCTGCAGCATATTATCCACAGAGGTTGTAGGGGATAATTTCGCAAGTTCTTCACCTGAAACAACCGACACAGCAGATGTAAGCTCATCTCTCTTTTTGGATCCAAATGCAAGAACAACTACTTCATCTAAATTGTTGTCGGGTGTCATTTGAATTTTAAATTCTGTCGAAGAACCAACAGAAATTTCCTGAGTGGTGAATCCTACGAAACTTATTTCAAGTGTATCATCGGCTGAAGCTTGAATGGTAAAATTCCCATCAAAATCAGTCGTCGTTCCGCTAGAAGTTCCTTTAATAATAATAGTAGCACCAGGCAGAGGGATATTGGCATTATCACTCACAGTACCTGAAACAGTCTTTTGTTGTGCAAAAGATATTTGCACCACTAACGCTAACAATAGCGTTAGCATTACACTAAACTTTGTTTTCATTTTTGTTAATTATTTGAATTAGTCCTCACAAATTTGATGATAAAAACTCAAAAAACCAACTTTTGTTCAAAAAAAAATAAAGTTTATTTAAACATTTAATATCATTTAAAAAATGTTTAATTAAAATGACACTATTATTTTAAAATAGTAAAATTAATTTAAAGGCAACTAATAGCTGCACGCCTAATGCCAAAAGCATCAGAATCATCGTAAATTTGGGTTTCATATGATTTGTTTATTGATTTGTATTCAATTAGTGCAGCTAATCTCTTAAATAAAAGTTAAGTTGTTAAGATAAAGGGTTATTTTTTAACACAGCTTTAACAGTTGTTTAATCCTTTAATCTTGTTAACGCCTAAAAAGTAGAGGTTAGGCTCAAATGAATTTTAGAATTCGAAAAATTAAACGTTTGATTTTTGGGTTTGCCGTTGGCATAGTTAAAGCGTAAGAGTCCGGCATTGGTGCGCAGGCCAAATCCAAATCCGAAGCCGTAAAGCTCTTGGTTGCTCAGTTGGGCGTCCTGCATGTACCCCACATCAATAATACTGTGCACAAACAAAGATGGACTTAACCGATAACGATATTCTGTACAGAGGACTCCAACACGCGTGGCAAATAAGCTATTTTCTTCAAATCCTCGAACAGAATTAATTCCTCCAAACCTAATGAGTTCATTGAATAGGTACTGGTCTGAGTCAAGGCCTTCCAAATGAAGTTTTAGGAAAACACTGTTTTTGGGATTTAGCTGTAGGATGTGATGGGCTTTGAGTTGGAGGTGCCGCTGTTCATTCGTTTCAGTTGTTGATCTTTGACCCAAACCAGCAGTGAATTTGAGTTGGCTTTTGATTGGAAATAACACATTGTTTTTTTGACGCTTAATATACTGGTAATTTAGTCCATAAAATTGACTGTCGTAATCTTCGATTTCATTGGTGGTGTTTTCAGTTAGTTCATTGGACTGTAGGTTGCGCAATTCAATCCCTATTTGTTGCTTGTCTCCAAACGGGTAAAATAGTTTTATGCGCTGTTGTGTTGTCGTAAAAGTACTGTCTTTTTTAAATATATTTAGATCGAGAGAACTGCCTATTGGGCTGCCAAAAATATAGGGCATCTCTAATGTTACATTAAAGGTTTTTTGTTCGTTTTCGTCGCTTTTGTAATTGAGTTTAAAAGACTCGCCAAAGTTGAGGTTATTGATAAGGGTCAAATCTAAGTAACCATCAAATTCAATCGCTCCGGTCTCTTCGTTCGACCCAAAACCTAAAAATCCATCAAAGCGATTGCTTTTGATTTTTTCTAAATATATATAAACACGCGTAGTGTCTGGAGTGAAGAGTACTTCCGCAGCTCGTTTTTGGCGTACAAAAGGAAGCTGCTGCAGAAGTTCCATTTTTGATTTTATACGCTCTAAGCTAAAAGGTTTTTGGGTTTTTATACCCAAAAAATGAGAAATATAGCTTTTCGGGAATTTTTCATAACCCAAAACTTTAATTCCTTGAATACTGCGTTTGGTTCCTTTATCAATGATTAAATCGGCACGTAATGTTTTATTTCCATTCGGTTTTATGTTGTCGAGTCGTACCGTAGCAAAGGCATAGCTTTCATCCGCTAACAACTTAGAAACTTCGCTTAATACATAGGCTAGATTTTCGATTGGAATGCGCACAAAAGAGATTTCTTTTTCTGCTTCATTTTGTGGGCTGTAGCCCAATTCTTCAAAATATTTTAGTGGTCCAAAAACATCAACTGTATTGTATTTCTGCCCAAGACTTAGTTTTGCGTCGATGCTGCTTTTTCCGACTTTTTGATAGACGATTTGAATATTTATGTAGCCAATTTCAGTAAGTTTTTTTTGAATGCGCTCAATTTCTAATTCAGCCGTAACCATGTCCTGAAAACTTTTGCTGTATCCCAAATCATCAATGATATGCTGATTGGCTTCAATTTCGGTATTGATTTTGAGCGTTAATTCTTGGGCCTGAGCGGTCCAAAAACAGGCACAGCACAGCAAAATAATTAATGGAATTAAATGATTGGATTTCAAGAATAAAAGTTTGATGTAAAACTAACGCAAAAAAAGTGTCAAAATATATATGAACAAAAAAAAAGCGATATTATTCTAAAATTATAGGTTCTAGTATTTGAATAATTGATTTTAATGCTTACCTTTGCAGCCCTCTAAGAAGAGGATTGAAAAAATTATAGTTATAATTTATGCCAACAATATCACAATTAGTAAGAAAAGGAAGAGCCAAATTAACT